>CANQZO010000088.1 GCA_947628355.1 Candidatus Gastranaerophilales bacterium
GAAAGGCATATCTTCTTTAGGTAGTATTCTTGAAACAATACCTTTGTTTCCGTGTCTTCCTGCCAGTTTATCGCCGACTGATACTTTACGTTTTTGAGCAATATATACTTTTATTAATGTATTTGCACCGGGGAGAAGCTCGTCGCCTTTTTCACGGTCAAATACTTTAACATCGACAACTCTTCCGCCCTCTCCGTGAGGAACTCTTAACGAATTATCTTTTACATCTCTTGCTTTTTCTGCGAAGATTGCGCGGAGCAGTTTTTCTTCCGGCGGATGTTCGGATTCACCTTTCGGTGTTACCTTACCTACCAGAATATCGTCTGCATAAACTCTTGCACCGATACGGACAATACCTCTTTCATCCAAGTGTCTTAAGGAATCCTCGGATACATTCGGTACTTCTCTTGTTATTTCTTCGGGGCCGAGTTTTGTTTGTCTTGCTTCTATTTCAAGTTTTTCAATATGCAGAGAAGTAAATACATCATCGTGAACGCATCTTTCACTTAAAAGAATAGCATCTTCGAAGTTATATCCTTCCCAAGGCATATATGCAACCAGTACGTTTTTACCGAGTGAAAGTTCGCCGTAGTGCGTGGAAGCACCGTCAGCAATTACATCGCCCGCTTTAACCTTATCACCCTCGTTTACGATTGGTTTTTGGTTAATGCAGGTATCTTGGTTGCTTCTTACATATTTCATTAATTGATATTTATGTAATTTATTTGATTTATCTTTAATCCAAATTTCTTCTCCGATTACTTTTTCAACGGTTCCGTCAACATCGGATACAACAACCATGCAAGAGTCTTTAGCAGCTCTTTTTTCTAAGCCTGTTGCAACAACAGGTCTGTCTGTTATTAAAAGCGGAACAGCTTGTCTTTGCATGTTTGAACCCATTAAGGCTCTGTTTGCGTCGTCGTGTTCGATAAAAGGAATAACCGATGTAGCTACCGATATAATCTGTATCGGTGATACACCCATATAGTCGACTCTTTTTGAATCGCCCATTGTAAATTCTGATTTATAACGAATAGGTACGTATTGAGCTTTTATGCTTCTGTCTTTGTTTAATGTTAAGTCAGAAGGAGCTACACGGAAGTTTTCTTCCTCATCCGCACTCATATAGTGTACTTCATCCGTTACGACACCGTCTTTTACAACGAAGTATGGTGTTTCAATAAATCCGTAATCATTAACTCTTGCGTGAGTAGCTAATGAACCTATCAAACCTGCGTTAGGACCTTCGGGGGTTTCTACGGGGCATATTCTTCCGTAGTGTGACGGGTGAATATCACGAACCGCAAATCCTGCACGTTCTCTAACCAGACCGCCCGGGCCTAAAGCTGATATACGTCTTTTGTGAGTAAGCTCTGCTAACGGGTTTGTTTGGTCCATAAACTGAGATAACTGTGATGAACCGAAGAACTCTTTTAACGAAGCTATTAACGGTTTTGTATTTAACAAATTCAAAGGTGTCAGAGTTTCGGAATTTTGAAGTGTCATTCTTTCTTTAACAATTCTTTCAATTCTTGATAAACCTACTCTGAACTGGTTTTGTAATAATTCACCGACCGAGCGGATTCTTCTGTTGCCTAAGTGGTCGATATCATCGCAGCTTCCCTCGTCATAAGTTAAGTTAATTAAGTATTCAACGGCTGCAACCAAGTCTTGAATTGTAAGTGTTCTTTGGGTTTCAGCTACGTTTAAATTTAATTTTTTATTTAATTTATAACGGCCGACTCTGCCGATATCGTATTTTTTATCATCAAAGAAACGGGATTCAATAATTGAACGTCCGCCTGCTGCTGAAGCGGGATCACCGGGACGCAGTTTTTTATAAACTTCAATTAAAGCGTCATCGGTTGTTTCTGCCGTGTCTTTTTCAAGTGTTTTCTTTAAAAATTCAAAGTGGGTAAACAATGTTTCCATTTCGCTTACTGTTATACCCAATGCTTTTAATAAAGTGGTTGCTAAGATTTTTCTGTTTTTATCGATTTTAACGTAAATTATATCGTTAGCATCCGTTTCTATTTTTAACCATGCACCTCTGTTTGGAATTAAGGTTGCGTTAAATAAGCGTTTACCCGTTGGAGAAATTTCTCTTTTATAGTAAATACCGGGAGAACGAACAATTTGTGATACAACAACACGTTCGGCACCGTTAACAATAAAAGTACCTTTGTTTGTCATTGTAGGAATATCACCGATATATACTTCCTGTTCTTTTATTTCACCGGTGTCACGGTTAACTAAACGAGCCATAACACGTAATTGTTTTGCGTATGTAGCGTCGTGTATTCTTGCTTCTTCCAAAGAATATTTTGGATTATCAAAAGTGTAATTCGGCAAAAAGTGTAATTCTAACCTGCCTGTGTAGTCTTTAATAGGCGAATATGAAAGGAATTCTTCCTTCAAACCCTCTTTTAAAAACCACTCAAAAGACTTTTTCTGAATTTCGATTAAATCCGGTAAGTCATCCAATCTTGTTTTGGGCATGCCCATCGGAGTTATTCTTTCAGAATATTTTTTCTTTAACATTCATTCACCTCTCATTATGTGGTGTACTACAACTATTAAACATATAAAGGCATTCATAGCCATTCTATTATGTTACTTGCTGAAACAACTGCGTCAAGAAAAAATACAATTTTAAAAGATTTTGTTAAACAATTGTTAACAAAATCTTCTTTTTTATACTTTGATTTGGTCGAAAACCTTATAATTACAGCGATATCCTGTCAAGCCCCCTTGATTTAAATCGGCATAAAAAAACTACCCGCTTTATAGCGGGTAGCTTTAATTGTTGTTTTACATACCGGCAATTATCATTAAAAGTTCGTCTACGTAGTCTTTATTGTATGTTTTAAGTTCTTCCTTGGTTCTACCTTTTGGGTATCTAAATTTATCTATAATGTCATGAATAAAAGTACCCTTGCTTGTGTCATAACAGTATTTATTTATCAGATAATATTTTTCTCCTCTTGAAAGTGTTGTATCTTTTAAGATTATTTCTAATTTTTTGTTTCTTGGTTCACTGTCGTAATCGTCCCATTTTGTATTTTTATTAAACCAATCTTCTGCTTTTTGTTTTTCATCATTGTTAATAGTTGACGAATTGTGTATTATATTAGCCAATTTTTCAAGATTTGCTGTTTCTGTGTTAGGGTCTCCTTGAATTAAATCCGCAACATAACTTAAATTAAAGTAAGCTAAACGTTGAAGACTTTTGAATTGAGATGTGACATTTCCCATACCGCCTTGGCGCATATAATTATCTTTTATATTTTGGTACATTGTTATAATAGCATCTATTTCTTTTTCAGAGTCGAGTTCAATTAGAGAGTTTCCGTCTTCGTCGGTTAATGAACCTCTCAGTTCTTCTAATCTTTCAACTGTATATACTCCTGTGGCATTTTCTAATATATCTAAATATATTTCTGAACAATGGGTTTTTAATGTTTCAAATAAGTCACTATTTGGATCTATATTATTCTCAAGTAAAGACGCTTTTACTATTTCCAGTTTGCCAAAATTGCTTAAACCTGGTTTATTCCAGAATGAATCATTACAAAAAACATTCTCCGGTGAATTTTTTGCATCATTATATAAATCTCTAAAATTTTCCGGAACACCTTTCGGCAATGGTTCTTGAGCTCCGACAGTAGTTGTATCGCCGCCTGCATTCGCCGGCGTCGGAGTTTCGAGTGCAGGGGATTTAGCAGGATTGAGCATTTTATTATATTCATCTTCAGTTATTTCACCATGTTCATCGTCTGCCGCTTCATTGTTATAATCATGGTAGTTGTAATAGTAATGTTCACCGGCTTCTCCACCAATCACTTCATTAGAGCTATTTAGTAGCCTTGTATGATATAGTGTTGTACCGTCTCCTTGATCTATAATTGTTATTTCGTATTTTTCACCATTATCAGGATTAAACCTTACGGTTTCTCCTTCCGGTGTTTTTGCGTTTTGATAGTATGTTTTAATTGTTGTACCGTCGTTATATGTTAACGATTCATATTCACGCTTACCATCTTTGTAATGAGTGGTTATACCATTTTCATTTGTAACATTACCATTAAAGCCTTGAAAAGTTATTCCGGAAACAAACTCATCATTTTCAAATTGATTTACACTTTTTACGCCGTCTATATAGCTTTCTTTTCCGTCATAATCAAGGTATTCTTCTGCAAGTTTTTGTATTGCTTCATATACTTCTTTTTTATCTTTTGTATAATCTTTGCCTATACTTTCAAGAAAACTTTTTAATGCAGAGCTGTTATCATTATACCAACCGTTAAACTCTTCTTCGCTAATAAAAGAATCGTTATCTGTTTGCAAGTGACCGTTTTGAAAAAATACACTAACTTCATCATCTGTTAATGTATGGTCAACTGTGTGATTTCCACCTGCTTCATCACCGCTTCCTAACCATTGTTCGTTTCGTAAAAGATAGTTAGTCATATCAATTCCATCAGTCATATTTTTCTCCTTTTTTATTTACTTATTTTTCATGTCGGTAATTGTTGTGTGAAACTTTAGAAAATTTTTGTAACTTTTTACAAAAGTTAATAATTTCAGATGTTAAATAATTAAATAAATGTTATAATGCCCTCAAATGGCTATAAAATTTAATTTTTTTAAATTTAATAATCAATCAAAAATTTTGTTAGCGGGACTTGTTCTTGGCTCCGCGCTCATTTTTATACTCGCTTTTTCTGCTATTGGTGATATTCAAAATAAATCGGATAAAATTTATTCCGATTTTGCCCAGATTTTATCTAAGTCGATTGCTTCTCAAACCGCTTTACAGCTTGCTTCCGCAAAAGACGAATTTCCTCGTGATTATTACAATGAGCTGCTTCAAAACAATAATGACTTATCTTTTATTGAGTATAAAGATAAAAATAATAATGTTATTTATTCCGCAAAAACTTCGTCAGAAGATGATAATACGGTTTTTACCGTTACTTCGCCGGTTATTGTAAATAATAAAATAGAAGGTAATATTAATATTGGGCTTACGGGGCAGGGCAATAAATCTGTTTGCGCCTCTGCAAAAAAATCTTTAACCGGTATTTTTATTATCACTTGGTTAACATTTTTAGTGCTTTTGTTGTTGAGTTACATTTTTATTTCCAAAGATTTGAAAAATATTTATAAAGGAGTAAAACAAATTTCAACGGGAAAGTTCGGAGTCAAGTTAGAGTCCGAAAACATGGGTGAACTGGTTAGTGCTTTTAATGATATGTCTAATTTGCTTTCACGTTACGAAAAACAAAACATTGAGCAGATTACTCTTGAACGCAATAAACTTGAGGCGGTTCTAATGAGTATTATTAACGGAGTTATTGTGTGCGATAACCTTGATAATGTTGTACTTGCTAATTCTGCCGCGCTTTCTATGCTTGATATTGAAGAAAGAAATTTTATTAATACAAAAATTCAAAACTATACGGATTCTCACGGTCAGCGCTGTTTCCTTGAAAAAATTGAAGAATTTAAAGATACTCCGTTAAATATTATAGAAATTAAACCTGTAGAGTTTAATATTGAAGCTGAAAAAAAGACTATTAAAGCAATGATTTCTCCGATGTTTTCAAAACAGCAGGATTACGTCGGTTATATTATCGTTTTAATTGATATAACCAGAGAAGCTGAAGTTAATAAACTTAAAAATACTTTTATATCTAATGTTTCGCACGAATTAAGAACTCCCGTTACGGTTTTAAGAACATATATTGACACCCTTTGCCATAACGGTGATGATTTTGATGAGGAAACAAAAAAAGAATTTATGACAACTCTTGATACGGAAGCAAAAAGGCTTCATACTATGGTTAATGATATTCTTGATTTTTCGCGTCTGGAGTCGGGCAATATTTGTCTGCGTAAAGAGTTTACCGATATTGTTGAGCTTTTGGAGCAAAATATTAATTCCATTAAAATTCTTGCAGATGAAAAAAATATAAAAATTGATTTTATTAAACCGCAATCCCTGCCTAAAGTTCCCGTTAATATTGAAAGTATTGACAGAGTTATCAGAAATCTGCTTTCAAATGCGATAAAGTATTCTCCCGATGATAAGGAAATTACCGTTTCTGCGGGATTATCGGATGACGGTAATTTCGTAAAATTTTCTGTTAAGGATAACGGTATAGGTATCGCTAAGGAACATCTGGATAAGGTATTTGATCGATTTTACAGGGTTGAGAATGCTACTCATATAGTTAAAGGAACGGGTTTGGGACTTCACCTTGTTAAATTAACCGTTGAAAAATACCATAACGGCAAAATTACACTTCAAAGTAAAGTAAATGAGGGTTCTACATTTACGGTATTTCTTCCGCTTACTGCCGCGGAAGAAGATTTGGTTTGATTTATACCGTAGCAGATTGATTTAATTGTATTTGTTTCAGAACTTTTTTTGCGTTTTCGTATTCTCTTGATATTTCTGCAGTGAAATTTATGGACTCTAAATCCCTTGATATCGCTTCTTTGCAAGCATACATATCGTTTATTGTGCATTTTGATAACGGATTTGTCGTCTTTCCTGCCGAGTTATATATCTTTTTAAATATTTCCTGCGTTTTATAGTCATATCCCGGCATTTTGTTTTTATATGCATAATATTTGTATAATGCTCGGGCAATTGTATATATTTCAAGTTCTTCAGCATTAAATATCATCATTTCTCTGCTGTTATAGGATAATTTTATTTGGCTTGTACCGATAAAACCTGTTATTAAATTTAATATTATTGCTTTAATTCCTTTTAACGGGATTAAAAATCCCTCCTCTTCACCGATTTTCTGTAACCATTTATCAGCATTTTTTATCCTGTAAACACTTATCCCTTTAAGTTTTGCAAATTCTATAAGTTCTTCGGGATTGTTAATATGTTTTTTTACAATAGCTTTTACTTCGGCATTTATTTTTGATTTTATTGCTTCCGTTTGAGAACTCAATTTTAAATTACAGCTTGCGTTCATTACATGTTTTGTTGTTGAGTTCTTATATAAAACTTGGTTTATTTTGTTTTTCTTATTAAATATATTTTTTATAAAATCCAAAAAAAACATAGTTCGCCCCTTATATATTTAAAAACATTTTTAATGCAAATATTGCGTTTTGCGTTTATAATTGTTAAGGAGGCTTTTTGAATACATACTATAAAAAATATATTCCGTATTTATTTTTGCTGCCGGCTTTTATTTTATTGACGCTGTTTTTTTTCATTCCGTTTTTTCAAACAATTCTTTTAAGTTTTCAAGATTTTTCAAATGATATTTATAACCCCGTTTTTGCGGGAATTAAAAATTATTCCGCCCTGTTTCATTCTAAAGAATTTTACGGCGCGATGTTTAATACTTTTATGTTTTTGATTATGGTTGTTCCTTTTCTTGCTGTATTTCCGCTTATAGTTGCAATTTTTATTAACAGAAAAATTAGAGGGATTGGTATTTATAAGGTTATTATTTACCTTCCGGTTGTTGTTTCGATTGTTGTTGTTGCTATTGCGTTTAAGTGGATGTATGCTCAGCAGGGTATTTTAAACTATTTTATCGAATTATTCGGATTTAACCCAATCGGCTGGCTTACGGATACAAAATTTGCTCTTTTTGCAGTTGCTCTTGTTACTATTTATAAGGGTATCGGGTATTATATGATGATATATTTGTCCGCATTAATAGGAGTTCCGAAAGATTTATATGAAGCTGCTCAAACTGACGGGGCGGGCGAAATACAAAAACATC
>CANQZO010000089.1 GCA_947628355.1 Candidatus Gastranaerophilales bacterium
GGGCGAAATACAAAAACATCTTACCGTAACTGTTCCGCATTTAATGCCTGTTATTGCTCTTGTAGTTACCATTTCATCCGTGTCCGCATTAAAAGTCTTCGCGGAAATCTATGTTATGACTAAAGGCGGGCCGTTAAATTCCACAAAAACCATGGTTTATTACATTTATGAGAGGGCTTTTGAAAATCTTGATTTATCTTTTGCCTCGGCAGCTTCTGTTGTTTTGCTGCTTGTAATACTTGTTTTCTCGATTATTAATATTACCTGCTTTGAAAATGAGAGGTATAAGCCATGATAAGAAAATTTATTGACGGGTTTACTTCTCATTTATTTCTGATATTTATGTCGATAATTTCGTTGTTTCCGTTTTTGTGGTTGATTTCTACCGCACTTAAAGGTGACAATGAAAATATCTTCCAATATCCGCCTGTATTTATCCCGCAGTATTTTACGTTTAAAAATTTTATCGGAGTTTGGCATCAAATCCCGTTTCTTGTATATTTTTTCAACAGCTTTATTGTCGCAGCTTTTACGGTTATTTTAAACTTAATTTTTTCTTCGCTTGCTGCATATCCGCTTGCCAGAATGAATTTTAAGGGTAAGAATTTTATATTTGCGCTTGTGCTTTCAACTATAATGATACCGTTTCAAGCTATTATGCTTCCCATTTATCTTATAGTATTAAAACTTCATCTTGTTGATTCTTACGGATTTACTTTGGGGTATTTAGGCTTAATTTTACCCTTTGCGGTTAATGCGTTCGGAATTTTTCTTATGAGACAGGCATTTTTAATTATTCCGAAAGAAATGGAAGAAGCCGCTTTTATTGACGGCTGTTCTATTTTTAATATCTGGCGGAAAATACTCCTGCCTATGAGTGCGCCTACGCTTGCAGTGCTTGCCATTTTTACATTTATCGGCTCGTGGGGTGAATTCCTTTGGCCGAGTATCGTTTTAACAAACAAGGCTTTATATACGCTGCCTGTCGGGGTCAACGATTTACAAGGGATGTTTAGTGCAAACTGGAGATACATCGCTGCCGGCTCTATTATTTCCATTATCCCGATTATTATTTTCTTTATTACAATGCAGAGATACTTTGTTTCGGGTCAATCTGACGGCGCCGTTAAAGGATAAAAAAAATCCCTTTTTTTAAAAAGGGAAATCGAGAAAAACTAAAATGAAAAAACTTTTTTATTAACCCTCAAGGTTCATATTTTTGTTTATAAAATCTTCTGCTTCTTGAGCTGTCATATCGTAGTTATACATATATTCTTCAATTCTTGCCTGCAGATTTTCTGCCGTATTAGATTGTTTCTTTTCTTTTTCTTCAACTTTTGGTGCAAATAATTCATCTTCACTATCAATGCAAAAATCCACTTCCGAAAAATCGGTATTTTTATCATCCTTTGTTTCGTAGTAATTTTTTATTGATTTTGAATTAAATCCGTTAATATCAGAAAAGAAACTCATTTTTATCCTCGCTTGTTTTTTGTGTATATACTTTATATAAAAAATATATACCCAAGAAATTGCTTTTTATTTTGGATAAAAATTTTAAAATTCCTTAAAACCCTTAGCGATAAAGCGGTTTGTACTGTTAATAAAACTTAATATTAATTATGAGTTTTTTATTATCGAGTATATATCGGGAAAAATTTTAAGGCTTCTTTCCAATATATTATTTATATGAGCAATTGTTATGCCGTAGTTTGTAATCGGAATATGTAATTTTTCAGCTTGATTGTATCTGTAAAGGACTTCTTTTTCTTTTAGCATACATCCGCCGCAGTGGATAATTAATTTATATGGAGTTAAATCATTCGGAAATCCGCCCCCTGATGAAAATTCATAGTTAAATGTTTTTCCCGTATAATCTTTAATCCAGCGCGGGAGTTTAACTGTTCCTATATCGTCGCATTGGCGGTGGTGTGTGCAGCCCTCTGATATCAATATTTTATCTCCCTCATTTAAGGATGAAAGTTTGCTTATACCTTTTACCGCTGTTTTTAAAACACCTTTATATCTTGCAAAAAGAATTGAAAAGGAGGTTAAAAATATATTATCGGGGGTTTGGAAAGATACCTGTTTAAATGCTTGAGAGTCGGTTATAACAAGTTTTGGTCTATTTTTTAATGAATTTAGTGCCTGCTCAAGCTCAAATTCTCTTACGACTGTTGTTATTGCGCCTGCGTCAAGCAGTTCTCTTAATACTTGCTGCTGGGGAAGAATTATTCGTCCTTTTGGTGCGGCGCTGTCTATAGGTGTTACAAGTATTACATTGTCATATTTATTTATTAAGTCGCTTACAAGCGGAGTTTTGCTTTTTTCTTCATTTACGCAGATTGCAATTAGCTCTTTTAATTCATTGATATTTTCGCCCGTTAGTGCGCTTACATATATTTCATTTGTGCTTGAAACTGCCTGTGATTTTGGATTTAGGTCTGATTTATTATGAACAATTATATAATTTATATTATTTTCTTTAAAAAGGATTATTAATTCTTTTTCGCACTCGGATAGCTCATTTGGGGCATCGGTTACTAAAAGAGCAGTATCAGTTTTCCTTAAAACTTCTTTTGACTTTTGAGTTCTCA
The DNA here is from genome assembly GCA_947628355.1 of Candidatus Gastranaerophilales bacterium. GTDB lineage: Bacteria > Cyanobacteriota > Vampirovibrionia > Gastranaerophilales > Gastranaerophilaceae > Avigastranaerophilus. The sequence continues at coordinate 2,598 of CANQZO010000089.1, forward strand.
GCATTCCGAGTTCCGTGTTATCATCAAGTCCTGCGGTATCAATTATGGTAACGGGACCTAACGGCAGCAGCTCCATTGATTTATATACAGGGTCGGTTGTTGTTCCTTTAATATCCGATACTATTGCTATATTTTGGTTTGTTATTGCGTTTATTAAACTTGATTTGCCCGAGTTCGTTTTTCCGAATATTCCTATATGTATTCTTTCTGATGATGGTGTATTGTTAAGGCTCATTTTTTTCTTCCCTTTTATTTATTCTTTATTTTATAATATAACGGACAGGGATAAGCATGTGTAAGTTATATAAATATATATTATTATTAATAATTATATTAATGCCGATGTCGGAAGTAAAAGCGCAGGATAATAATATTCCCGTGCGCGTGGGTATCAGCAATAATTCTTTTAATACATATTTATTTGATTCTATTGAGTTTAACGATGCTCAAAATATAGAAATAATGGACTCATCCACAGGTTATGTTGCTCCGAAAACCGTTGATACCAAAATATATAAAGTTACTTCTGAAAATAATTTATTCAGAATTTATAAAGATAATGTACTTGTTGCAAGAAATTTAACGGGCCCGGTTTTAGTGCGTCCCGTTCAAGGAGCTTATTATGTTTCAATAAATAATTTGAAACGCAAAGGTCAGCAGGCATTCTACCGAGGTTATATAGAACTTACCAGAAGCAAAAAAAACATCAGTAAATTTGCTATAGTTAATGTTTTAAGTTTGAAAAATTATCTTAGAGGAGTTGTTCCGAATGAAATGCCTGTAAAATTCGGACTTGAAGCATTAAAAGCTCAAACCGTTGCCGCCAGAAATTATGCCGTAAGCCCGAGAATTAAGGCTTATGAAGAATTTGATTTATGTGATTCTGTTGCCTGTCAAGTTTATTACGGTGCTAATACGGAAAAAGAACTTTCAGATAAGGCAATAGATGAAACAAACGGTATTATTGCATTAGATAAAGAAAATAACCCGATACTTGCATTATACAGCTCAACCGCGGGCGGTTATACTGAAAGTTACGAGTTTGCTTTTTCAGACCCGAAAACAAGGGCATTTCCCTCTAAAGATATTCCTTATTTAACTGCAGTTCCTGATAATAAAAAGTTTAAACCGCTTAATAAAGAAGAAGATGCAAGAGAATTTTATACATCTTCTCCGGAAGCCTTTGACGATAATTCACCTTATTACAGGTGGACTAAAGAGTGGACTTTTGATGAGTTGGAAAAAGTGCTCGCAAAAACAGTAGCTGCACAATCTAAAACGGGTTTTATTTCACCTGCTCTAGGTAATGAAAATGATTTTGGTAAACTGCTTGAAATTAATGTATTAAAAAGAGGCAAATCGGGCAAAATTATTCAGCTTGAAATTAAAACAGATAAGACAACATATATTGTGAATAAAGAGCTTGTAATCAGAAGATGTTTCCAAAAAAACGGTATTTCACTCCCGAGTGCTAACTTCGTTATTGATATTTCAGATGATAAGGTTATTAAATTCTTCGGCGGAGGTTTCGGGCATGGCGTTGGTTTAAGCCAGTGGGGCGCAGGTAAAATGGCGTCGCTCGGTTATACTTTTGATGAAATTTTGCAGCATTATTATAAAGGTATTAAACTTGCTGCTATTCCGATTAAAGTTCATAAAGGAAAGATTTTTTCAGACAGTATTTATTATACTAAAAAAGAAACTGCCGATTTGTATGTAAAAAATGATACAAAGGCGGATTTGTTAAAAATAACCGTAAATAACAGAGAAATTGAGTTCGATTTGAATTCACATAAAAAATATCTTGATATTTCAAGATATTTAAAAAACGGCGAAAATAAAATCACATATGAATTATATGGTGACAAATTATCAATTAATGATTTTGTACAAGTCTTTATTGTGGTGAAAGAGGCAGAAGATGAATAAAGATACATCACTGCTTAAAGCTGCGTGGCTTATTGCTTTTGTTACAATTATATCTAAATTTGTAGGCTTTTTGCGTGATGTAATTATTGCAAATTACTACGGGGCGGGCATGGTGTCTGACGCTTATTTTTATGCTTATCAAATCCCCTCGCTTGCAATAATATTAATGGGCGGAGTCGGCGGGCCTTTTCACAGCGCAACTGTGAGTGTGTTCGCAAAGCTGGTTAATCCTGATGATAAAATGCCTTCCGAAAAAGTTAATAAAGTATTTAATACCTTTTTAACCGCAACTTTTATATTTTTCGCTGTATTTTCAATAGTCATATTTGTTTATTCCGATTGGATTATGCAGTTCATAATTCACTCAAGTAATACTCAATTGGTATCTCTTGCGGGATTGCATTTAAGAATAATGACGCCCGTAATACTTATAGGCGGAATTATAGGCATTTATTACGGATTGTTGATAACATACAGGTGCTTTTTACTGCCTAATATATCTCCCGTTGTTATGAGCTTAAGTATTATCGCTATAATTGCGTTATCAAAAGGTGATAATCTTGGTATTTGTCTAGCAATCGCCACTTCAATCGGAGCAGTGTTTCAGTTCTTACTTCAGTTCCCTGCCGTCAAAAAATTAGGTTTTAAAATAAAACCAAACTTGGATATAAAAAATAATACGGAATTTAAAAATCTTATAGAGCTTGTATTCCCTGCGGCATTGAGCTCTACAATCGGACAAATATATGTATATGTGGATATGTTCTTTGCTTCACAATTAAAAGAGGGTGCGTGGACTGCTATAGGTTACGCAAACAGAGTTTTCCAATTCCCCGTCGGAATACTTGTTACCGCTTTTCTTGTCCCGTTGTTTCCGATATTTTCCAAACTCGTCGGAGAAAAAAAATATGACGATATTAAATATTATTTTCATAAAGGTGTAGGATTATTAAACTTTGTTGCTATTCCGATTATGTTCGGAATAATAATGCTTGCTTATGACGCGGTTACTCTTATATTTCAGAGAGGGGAATTTGACTCAAGAGCTACTTATATGGTATCACAGGCATTAATATTCCTTTCTTTTGCCATTATTCCTTATGTGTTTAGAGATTCAATTACAAGAATATTTTATTCGTTTAATGACTCAAAAACCCCGTTTTTAGTGGCATTTTCTTCAATAGTATTAAAGTTTATTTTAAACTCTTTATTTATAAACAAACTCGGAATTGCGGCAATTACACTCTCTACTTCACTTGTCACATTGTTTAACGCGGCATTGCTCGGATTGATATTATTAAAGAAAATAAATTTAGACTATAAAATATATTTTATAAATTTATTTAAAATGATTTTGGCTGCAGTGCTGGCCTTTGGCTTAAATCTGTTGTTGTACAATAATTGGCATATTAATGAATCATCATGGTTTATGCTTGCCGTTAAAACATTGAGTGTTTTTGCATTAAGCATGTTAACATATACAGTTTTTGCGGCATTATTGAAAATTGAATTTGTAGGTGAATTGCTTGAGCGGATTAAAAACTATATTAGACGAAAATTTATACGTGAATGAATTAAATAATAAATTAGAAAATGGCGGGGTTATAGCATTTGTCACCGATACTGTATGGGGTTTAGGGTGCTTGCCGTATAATAAAGAGGCTGTTGATAAAATATACGAAATTAAAGGCCGCGACAAGTCAAAACCTTTAATATTAATGTCAAATTCAATAAATTCACTTTTGCCTTATGTAAAACCGCTTCAGCCTTTAGGTATTAGGCTTGCCGAAAAGTATTTTCCGGGGGCTCTTACAATAGTAAGCGAGAAATCAGAAAAAACTCCGAATTATATAACTTCAAATAAAAATACAGTCGGGATAAGAGTTCCGAATAACGATTTTTTTTCAAAATTGTGTTCCAAAATAAACGGCGGAGTGCTTGCCACAACAAGTGCAAATTTATCCAATCATCCCTCGTCTAAAAATTATGAACAGGCTGTTAGCTCAATAGGTTCAATGGTTGATGTAGTGTTTGAAGATTACGGATGTAAATGCTTAGGACTTGAATCAACCGTAATTTTATTAACTGAAAATAATTATAAAATATTACGTCAAGGTGCAGTAATTATTGATTTATAGCCTATTTCAAAAATATTTCTTTACAAATCTTAAAATTTACCCAAAAAAACTAAAGTAATTTTTAATTTTGCCGATAAAACTATTTGTATAATTAGTATGAAAATTTATAGATTAAATAAATTTTGAAAGGAGTAAGCATGAGCGGTGAAATTAATTTTAAGGACTACGCATTAAGAAATGAAAACTGGCTAAGTTTGGAGGGCGAAGAAGCCGGAAAACATGAAACGGACGGTACTTTATCAGATGATGAAATTTCCGTATTCTTTTCACATGCCCATATTGAAATAGGCAGTAATGAATATGGTGATGCCGTAATAAATGAAGAAGAATTTGCAAAATGGTATGATGCTAACCAAGATGCAATTACAGATTACTATGCCCAATTAGATTTAGATGAAAATCTTACATTTGAGCAAAAAAGACAAATGATGAAAGAATCAATATTAGAATATGCAAATGAAGAATTTGCAGACATAATTGCCAAAGACCAAGAAGGTAATCCAAGACTGGGCAATCTTAATATGTATCCGACAAGTAATAAAGTTCAAGATGTTAATTTAGTATACACTGAAGGTAGTGTAGGAAAAACTCTAGAGGAATTGACCGACAGAGATACCTTTATTGAAGCATTACATCTTGGAGAAACAGATAAGCATGATGCTTATGATATTGAAGATGCCGATTTGTTGCATTCAATGTCCAAATATGAGCTTGGCAAATTATACGATAAATTAGCTGAGTATGGCGAACATTTAGGTATTGCAAAAGATGGAAAAATTACTGTTGATGCACTTCAGTTATTAGCTGAATTCGGTAATGAAAAAGAAAAAGAAACAGGCGAATGCGGTACAGACAGAAATGGTAATGCTAAAGTGAATGATACTGTCATTAATGAAAACGATATTGAGGCATTCTTAAAAGCATATGATGAATGGAAAAATTCACAAATAACAACGCCGGACCCAGGACCTGACCTGGGGTATGACCCGGGACATAACCCGGGACCCGTACCAGGACCTGACCCGGGACCCGAACCAGGACCTGACCCGGGACCTGACCCGGGAC
>CANQZO010000090.1 GCA_947628355.1 Candidatus Gastranaerophilales bacterium
GGTTCATCGGGCGGTCCTATTTTAAATGCTAACGGTGAAGTTATAGGTATAAGCCAATCCATATTTAATCCCGATAATAATAAGTCAAATATCGGAATAGGTTTTGCGGTCCCCGCCAATGAAGTAAAAAAACTTGTTAACGCTTATATTAATTAATTTTTAATAATAAAATTTATAAAATAAAAATAAATAATAAAAAAATAAAATAATAAAAAAAATAAAAATTAAAGTCCATTGCGAAGTACAGTTAAACTTTTTAGCGAGGCAGCGGCAAAGCGAGGACTGTTTGACGACCGTTAGGGAGGAGTTCCGCAGCTTGTGCCGAGCTTAGAAGTTATCTGTACGGAGCAGCCGGACGCAATTTTTATTTTTTTATTATTTATTTATTATAAAAAACACCTCTTATTGAGGTGTTTTTTGTGCTTGTTTTTCTTTTATATCCAGGACTGCATTATGTCCTAACAGATATACCGAGCAGGTTTTGTAATTTTTCATATACCATGCGCAGTTTTCTTGTGCGCATACTATTGTAATATCATTTCCTGCACTCATTAAAGGGCAAATAGGAATTTTATCGTTCACAATATTCTCCTTTATCTTACAGTTTGAGCTTGTTTTAAAAGATTACAGTTTTCGCTTCTTCTTCTTTCTTCATCTTTATAGATTTTAGTTCTGTTAATAACTTCGTCAAAATCAATTTTATGAGCGTCAAAGTCAGGACCATCAATGCATGCAAATTTAACTTCACCGCCGACGGTTACTCTGCAAGCTCCGCACATGCCTGTTCCGTCAATCATAATCGGGTTCATTGACGCTTCTGTTTTTATGCTTTTATCTTTAGTTAAATTTGCAACGGCTCTCATCATCGGCATAGGTCCTACTGCTATAACGTAGTCAACTTTTTCTTTTTCCATAATTTCAGCTAATACTTCCGTTACAAAACCTTTGTGACCGAGTGAACCGTCATCTGTTGCAACATGTAATTCAGTGCAGGCTGTTTTCATTTTTTCCTGCCAGAATAATAAGTCTTTATTTCTTGCACCCGTAATCATGTGTACTTTATTTCCTGCGTCGTGGAATGCTTTAGAAATTAAATAACAAGGTGCAGCGCCATATCCGCCTGCTACACAGACAACCGTGCCGTATTTTTCAATTTCCGTGGGTTTGCCAAGCGGTCCTACAACATCTACTATTTCATCGCCGACTTCAAGCATTGCAAGTTTTTTTGTAGTATAGCCTACTGCCATAAATACTACCGTTAATATTCCGTTTTCTCTGTCAACGTCAGCTATTGTTATCGGTACTCTTTCGCCTTGTTCTTCCACTCTGAATATAATGAATTGTCCTGCTTTTGCGTTTCTTGTAACATAAGGTGCTTCTATTTGCAGTTCATACTGGTTAGGACATAATTCAACTTTGTTTAAAATTTTATAACCCACTGTTTTCTCTCCTTATTTATATATTTGTGAATATTATATCATAAAAAAAAACCGCAAATTACATGCGGTTTTGTTAAATAACAAACAATAATTAAAAATAAAGTTAGGGGAAAATCTTTAGTATGTTGAGTCCACGTATGCCAGTGCTATTGCATTAGCAGCATTTTCGGATAATTCCGGGAACTCAGCTTGTGCGTTAGTTGATATTGTTTCAATATCAGCTTCAAACCCTTTCATAAATTCAGCAATTCTTGCTTCCTGCTCCGGTGTTACATATTTTGATACATCAACAGTCCTTGTTACTTTGGCGGGGACTAAGTCAGAATTTAATCCTGCCATAAAGTTTAAAACATCATTCGGATTTTGTCTTTTTTCTTCTTGATGTTCCGACTTTTTTTGCGGTTTTTCCGTTACATCTTCATTTTGTTTCGGTCTTAATAAATTTGTTTGTCCTATGCCTAACCTTATAGGATTTACATTGTTATCCATTGAATTTTCCTCCATATTGTTTGTTACACACATGCTATCGGCATTTTTTTAATGAACTTTAGTTATAAAGTCATTTTTTTACGGAAAATGTAACATTTCTTTACACAAAAACATCAAAAAACTTGGTTATTTACAAATTTTTTGTATTTTGGAGAATAGCTGTAAGTTTTGTATGTGTTTTTGTATAGCTTTATTTTTACCGCGTTATTGTAATCGGTTCTTAAAATATTATTACCGTTTTTTGTTAATATTTCCAATGTTTTTGGGTTTGGATGATTATATACGTTAGGTCCTGTTGAGAGTATAAATGTTTTGATTTTTTCTGCCATATCGTCATCAATGGTATCTTTTGCGCCGTGATGACCGACTTTTATTATATTTGTATTTTTCTTAAATTTATCAGTTAAAACTTTAAAGCTGTTTATATCACCGTCACCCATAAATAAAACACTGTTATTGTAATATGAAATTTTGGCAATCAGTGATTTTTGATTTTCGCTTATTATGTTTTCTCCTTTTGGTTTAATAATATCAACAGAGAAATTACCGTCATTGTATATTTGAGTTTCATTATTGACAATGATTGAATTTATATTATTTTCTTCAATATATTTAAAAATACTTTTTGCCAGATTTGTATTTTCAAAAGTATCGGTAATATAAACTCTGCCGACATTTAATTCTTTTAAAATATCAACAGTTCCGCCTGCGTGGTCTGCGTCAAAGTGGCTTAATATCAGTGAATGAATATTTTTTATACCTTTATCTTTTAAATGTTTGATAATTATATATTTTGCCTGCGAACTTGAATTTAAGTAAGGCATTTTCCCCGTATCTACAAGAAAATACTGATTTTTTGGAGATTTAATTAAAGCAGCGTCAGCATTTCCGACGGAAAAGAATATAACTTCGGGATTGTTATTTTTTATCGGAACAAATGAAATTAAAAGAATGCAAAATAAAGAAACTGCAATAATTTTAACCTTTTTATTGAATATTTTATAAAAAAGGATACAAATTAACAGTACAATAAAAGCAAAATATAAAATCAATTGGAATAAAGCGGGCTTTTTAAGATAAATGACCGAATTGGGAAGTGATGAGAAAAATTCTGCGGTTTTAACAATGAAAATAAGAAGCGGATTTAAAATTAAGTCGGCAAAATAACAGACTTTATTCGCAATAGCAGGGATAAGCGCTAAAATTGAACTTATAAAACCGACAAATGAAACAATACTTAAAACAGGTACAATAGCAATATTTGCAAAAACGGAATAAACGGTGAAAGTATTAAAATAATATAACTGCAAAGGTGCGGCGAAAATCTGGGCAATTAAAGGTACAATGCACGCACTTAAAATAACATTAACGGGTTTAAATTTAAAGTTGAAAACAAAAAGCGGTGCTGACAAAATAAGTCCGAACGTAACAATAAACGATAGTTGGAATCCGATGTCAAAAATCATTAAAGGATTATAAATAAGCATAAAGAAAGCTACAAGGAACAAAAGTCCTAAAGTAGGAGCGCTTCTGTCGATTAATTTCCCTATTAAAACAAAAAACAGCATTAAAAATCCTCTGATAATCGGCGGACCGAAACCTGTCATACAGGTGTAAAACAGGATTAATAAAATTCCCGTTATTATTGAAAATCTGTAATTAATTTTTAATTTTGAAGAAATAAAAAACCAAATACCGAAAATAAGAGTAACATTCATGCCCGAGGCAGCGAGAATATGAATAATACCCGAATGAATAAAATTATCTCTTGTAATTTCATCGGGATTAACCGCGTCATCGCCGAAAATTATACCGCCTAAAATTTCTATCATGGGAGATTTAATATTTTGTTTATGAATATCAAGTATTGAATTTCTTGTATCGTTTAGTTTTCTGATAAATTTGCCTTTAAAATCTTGAGTTTCATTAATGATTTGCCAATCATCCAAAGCATAAATGAGAGAAAAAGTATTTTTAAATTGAAGATATTGCGCATAATCGAATTGAGAGGGATTTTTAGCTTTTTCGGGAATTTTTAATCTGCCGTGCAATTTCAAGGTGTCACCGATTTTTAACTTATTTATTTTTTCCTGTTCATCGGTAATTGTTATGTATGATTTTGCGTTAAGGTTATCTTTGGTGGCATTTTCTGATTTAATTGAATACACACGGGCATAAAAGCCGGTTTTACCTTGGATGTTATTAGACGGGATTGTCAGTATTTTGGCGGTAAAATCGCCGTAACAATCACCGGATGAAGATAAGTCATCGTATAAATTATATTTATAAGCAGTATTAATAAGTCCTAAGCAAAAAATAATTATTAATGCGGATAAATATTTTAAAGAAAATAAATTTTTTCTGAAAAACAAAAATACACAAATACAAATAACAATAAATCCCGCTGCAAGAAGCAAATTTGAGAAAAATCCCATAATGCCCGCAATATACATACAGGCGAACAGTATGATTTTAAACTGTTTTGACATTATTCTTAACCCTTGGCATATATTAAAAAACTCTTACAATAAGTAAGAGTTTTAAATATTATATCATTGTTTTACGAATATGGTTTTTGGATTTTTCAATATCCTTAATTCTCCGCTCGACTGTTCTGATTTGATCTGCAAGAACTCTCCTTTGTTCTTTTATTAACTTATATTGCGTATCAACCTCTTGATATTTTGATTGATAATCAAGAAGATCGTTTCTTATGTTAACCTGCGCGCTGTCAAGTTCATACAGAGCGTTATTAAAACTTGTAGATTGTTCAGATATTGAGTCTTGTGCAAGATTTGATTGAGTTTTTATATTATTTTCCAATGCTGCATTAGATGCTGAAGATGTAGTTTTTGCTGTGCTTGTTGATGTTGCCGATGTTTTAGAAATGCTTACTTCATTAACTGCAGGGTATTCGGTAGGGTCAAACACCATTCCGTCTGCATAAGCCATACTTGCACCTATAATTATTGCGAATAATAAGACTAAATTTTTTTTCATACATTACTCCCTTTTATTTTTTTAGTATATTATTTCTTATTCGTACTCACATCATATATATAATTGATAATTTTAAATTTAAGTTTTAAAATTGACGAATGAAAGAATTTATAAAAAATCTTAATTGTGAATACAGTGAAAAAATAACCGCACTGATAAATAAAAAATCATCTTTTGTTTTAAGCGGGCTAACAAACTGTGCAAAATTAATAATTTTATCTCAATTACTGATTAAGAATAATAAAAAAATAGTTTTTATAACCGAAACCGAACAAAGCGCATTAAAATACCATAGTGATTTACGCTGTCTGTTTAATGTTGAATCAGATATATTTCCGTATCAGGACGGTTCAATATATGATACAAATTCAAAAAATTTATATAAATATGCAAAACAGATACAAATACTTTCAAATCAAGAAAAAGAACAGATAATAATAATGCCTTCTAAAGCTCTGTTTGAGCGATTTCCCGACAGAGAATATTTTTCGGCTAACGATATAACTATAAATGTAAATGATGAAATAAACACATCACAACTGGCAGAAAAGCTGATAAAGCTGGGCTATAAAAGAAAAACACTTGCTGCGGATATAGGGGAGTTCAGCTTGCGCGGAGATATTCTTGATGTTTTTCCTTTAAGTGATTACCCTGTCCGAATTGAACTTTGGGGCGATACGGTAACTGATATAAGAATATTTGATAACAGCACTCAAAAAAGCATAAAAAAAACCGAAAAAGCCGTATTACAGCCTGTTTATAAATTTATCTTAAATGAAAACTCATATAAAAAACTTGAAAAATCTGTTGATAAAGACAATGAAAATATGGTTGAAATGCTTGAAGATTTAAAAAATCAAACATATTTTGAGGGAATTGAGTATTATGAAACTTTATTTAATGCTGATTTAGGTACTATTGCACAGTTAATATCAAAGGATTTTATATTTGTTTTTGATGATTATACCCAATTTAAATCAAGATACGAGCAGACTGATGAGAACTTAAAAAAACAGTATGAGGAAAATATAAAAACAAATTTATGCCTGCCATTGCCTAATCAATCGCATTTAGGTTTAAAAGAATTTTTAACAACGTTAAGCGGGCGGGAGAAAATATACTTTGATAACTTTATATCGGAAGATTTTGATATAAATTTAGAGTTAAAAACAGAGTTAATTCCGTACTTTGGTGCTGACATCCGAGAAATTACAAAATTTATTCAAGATAAATTAAAAGAAAACTATACAATAATCATTACAACAGATTATAAAAACAGGATAGAAGAAATATTAAAAGAAGATGAAATCCCTTATCAATACAATAATCCCGAAAAACGAAGCGTATATATAACGGATAACATATCTTATGCTGGCTCAATTATAGATGATTGCAAATTAATAATTATAACGGATAAGGAGTTTTTTAATAAGCGTTCAAAAGAAATAACGGGAATAAGATATAACTATAAACGGGAAAATGCGGACTTTATAGAAACTCTTAATGATATTAAAGAGGGTGACTATATAGTGCATATGGTGCATGGAATAGGGATATTTAAAGGATTAACAAAGCAGACAATAGACGGTGAAGAAAAAGATTACTTAACGCTAGAATATGCGCACGGAGATAAACTGCATATACCTGCCGAGCAGATAAATATGCTATGCAGGTACCGCGGTTCAGGCAATATAATGCCGCCCCTTTCCAAAATGGGCGGAAGTGACTGGAATAATACAAAAACTAAAGTTAAAAAAGCCGTTGAAGATGTTGCGCAGGATTTAATAAATTTATATGCACTCAGAAAGCTGTCGCAAGGATATGCCTTTGAACCCGACACTATATGGCAGTATGAAATGGAGGATGCGTTTATATATACGGAAACTCCCGACCAAATGAAAGCGATAGAAGAAACAAAAGCCGATATGGAAGCGGAAAAACCTATGGACAGGTTAATATGCGGAGATGTAGGGTTTGGCAAAACGGAAGTGGCAATCCGTGCAATATTTAAAGCGGTAATGTCCTCGAAGCAGGCTGCTGTTGTAGTTCCTACGACAATACTTGCAATGCAGCATTTTCAAACAATATCTGAAAGATTTAAACCGTTTCCCGTGCGTGTGGACTTTATATCAAGATTTAAAAGCCCGAAAGAGCAGAAAGAAACGCTAAGAAAACTTATTTTAGGCGAAATAGACGTAATAATAGGAACTCACAGGCTTTTGCAGGATGATGTTCAATTTAAAGATTTAGGACTGCTCGTAATAGATGAGGAGCATAAATTCGGAGTTTCTCATAAGGAAAAATTAAAACGCTTAAAGAAAAATATTGATATACTTACAATGTCGGCAACACCTATCCCCAGAACATTATATATGTCTCTGTCGGGGATAAAAGATATGAGCTTAATAAATACGGCACCGACAAACAGACTGCCCGTTAAGACTTATGTTTGCGAATATAAAGACAGTGTAATAAAAAATGCAATAAATTATGAAATAGAGCGCGAGGGGCAGGTATTTTTCTTATATAACAGAGTGGAAAGTATATATGAGTATGCGGAACAATTAAAAACCTTGCTTCCAAATATAAGACTTGCGGTTGCGCATGGACAAATGGATAAAAGTCAATTAGAAAAAATAATGACAGACTTTTTAAACCGTGAATATGATGTTCTGCTTTGCACAACAATAATAGAATCAGGGCTTGATATACCTAATGCAAATACAATGATAGTATATGACGCGGATAAATTCGGGCTTGCCCAATTATATCAAATACGAGGCAGAGTAG
>CANQZO010000091.1 GCA_947628355.1 Candidatus Gastranaerophilales bacterium
CCGTACCAGCCCGAGTATATTACTTTTCCGGAGTTGGATGCTTTTATCGGTGTGCCCATTGGCACTGCATAATCTATTCCTGTGTGGAATATTTTTGATTTGAAAATCGGATGTGTTCTCCAGCCGAAAGGTGATGAAATCCTGCCATGGACAGGAAGTATAAATCCGCTGCCTACAACAACTCCGCTGTTTTTTGTTGTTTTTGAGATTAATGATGTTAATCTGTCCGATTCTCGTTTCAGTTGTCTTTCTGATTTCTCGTAAGCTCTTTTATCCTTTTGGATTTTTTCAAGCATTACTTTGTTTTGGTTAATTGTTGTTTTTATATTGGCATTTTCTTTATCTATTGTTTTTATTATGCTTGAAAGTTGTATTTTTTCACGTTCCAAATCTCTTTTCAAATATGCTATCTGCCTTGCTTCTTTTTGCAGATTGCTCATTTTTTCTTTATCTGATTGAATTATAAGGTTTTGATAGTATATTCTGTCTAAAAATTGGCTTATACTGTTAGTTGTTAACAATAATTCAAGCACCATTGTATGATTTGTTTTGTATATTCTTCTTAATCGTTCAGCGGTTTTCTTTTGTCTGACGTTGTATTGTTTTAAATAGATATCAAGCTCGCTTTGAAGATTTTTTATATTTTTTTGTTTCTTTACATACTGTTCTTGTGAGGCTTTTAATTCCTTTTCATTTCTTTCCAGCTTTTGCTGATTTTTACTGAGTTTATTTGATACTTGCCATTCCTGTTTCTTTAAAATATTTATCTTGTTTCTGATTTGTTTTCTTTGAACTTCAACCTGTTTTTTTTGCTGCAGATTATCGGCATAACAATTACTTGTCATTACGGCAGTAATGATAAATACAAATAATAATGCTGCTAATCTTTTCAACTTCAACATTGTTTATTCCGTTTTACCTGACCATGAAAAACATTATGCTGAATGTCCAAAGTAAAAAACATAGTGTTATCACTGATATTATTAGTCTTCTGTTTTTTCTGAAAAATTCCATAGTATATCCCCAATAGTATTACTACTTTATTATAATTTTACTCTAAAAATCAAACAAGACAAATATATTAACCTTTTTTTTACATTATATTTTATATATTTTTTCATCGGTTACTATATAGTCGGCTTTTTCATCGTATTCGTTCGGATATACGCTGTTGTATATTAATTCTTCGTATTCTAATATTACTTTTACGGGATTATGCTTTAATGTTTTTAAAAATCTGTCATAATAACCTTTTCCGTATCCTATTCTGTAACCCGATTTATCTGCGCACAGCGCTGGCATGATTATCATATCTATTATTTCTAAATCTTTAATCGGGGGGTTAGCGGGTTCTTTTATTCCGTATTTGTTTTCTTTTAATTTATCACAATACGGGCAGACTGTTATATTTTTACCCTCTATTTTTGGCAGGTGCCAATTTTTTGTTTTGTCGGAAAAATAGTCGGTTGTCTTAACTTCACTCCCGAAAGAGCAGTAGCATAATATATTTTTTGCTTCTTTAAATTCTTTGAGTTTATATAAGTTATTTTTTATTGCAATTGATTTTTCAGAGCAATTTATTTTTGCTCTTAATTCTTTTGCTGTTTTTCTAAGTTCATTTTTCATAATTACATTTAATCATAAAAAAAGAGGACTAAATTAGTCCTCTTTTTTATATATTGATTTTTTATTTAATGTTTGAAAATGTCCAAGCGTCAGTTGCGGGAGCTGTTGCTGCTTGATAATCCTGCCCGGATACACCGCCCTCGTCACTTCCATGAGCTATCGGTTTATACAATCTGTTATAGTATTCGATAACCATTCTGTCAGAGTTAAAGTAAGATTCAGCAGTTCTTATTGCCTGTCTCATCATTATTGCCCACTTTGTTTTGTCGTTATAGTATGTAGGAATAATTTGATTTTCAATTATATCCATCATACATTCGTAATCTTTTCTGTGTCTTTCTTCCCAAGGAATGTTATCATCTAAGCCCGGATATTCAATTGTATAGCCGTTAATTCCGGGGAATGTACCTTCTACGGTCCAGCCGTCAAATGTTGATAAATGGAGAGCTCCGTTAGCATTTGCGCTCATACCTGATGTTCCTGATGCTTCAAACGGTCTTAACGGTGTATTTAACCAGATATCTGATGCTCTTTTTAATTTACCGCTTAAGTCAAGTTCGTATCCTGTTAATACAACAACATTTTTCATTGAATAAGAACTTCTTAAGATTTTATTAAACATTTCCTTGCCGATAACATCATCGGGGTGGAATTTACCAGCAAAGATTAACTGAACTTTATTTTCGTTTAAGAGTTTTAATATTCTGTTTTCATCCATGAATATTAACCAAGCACGTTTATAATCGGCAAATCTTCTTGCCCAGGTTATTGTTAAAACATTCGGATCTAATCTTTTACCTACGGTATTTGCGATAAATTCAAATACTTCTTTTTTCATTTCCTTTTTAGCTTCTAACAGGGCTTCAAGGTTATCTGTTTTCATTCTGTCATCTTGCCAGTAATGAAGATTAACGGCATTAGTAATAGCTCTAATAGGACATCTACCCTCAACCCAGTTCCACATTTTATTAGAAACTAAGCCGTGGAGCTGAGATACTGCATTAGCCAGCCTTGACATTCTTAATGCTGCAACTGTTAAAGAGAATTGCTCTCCGCCTAACTGAACCGCTTCTTCTCTGCTTCTTCCGGCAAAAAATCCGCCTTTTAATAAGTTATCTACCCAGTGTACTTCATTACCTGCAGCTACAGGAGTGTGAGTTGTAAATACAACTTTTTCTCTTACTTTAGCCAAATCACCGTTATATTGACTTAATAATTCAAAAGCGGCAGGAAGTGCATGACCTTCATTTAAGTGAACGCAATCATATTTGTAGCCTATTTTATCAAGAAGTCTTATACCTGCAATACCAAGTACGGTTTCTTGCGCTATTCTTATTTTTTCGTTCCCGTCATAAAGTTTATGCGAAATTGATTTAGCCCAGTCTGAATTTCCCTCAATATCAGTTGTTAAGAAATAAACAGGGCATGTATCAAATATTCCCGGGTCTAACTTGTATGCTTTTACTTTTACTTTTTCACCGTATATTTCAACTTCTACAGATTCATTTATATCGGTTAAAAAGTCATAGTGTTTTCTGATATATGCAACTTCAACATTGCCGTCATGGTCAATTCTTTGGTTGTAGTATCCGTATGACCATAACATTGTCACACCTACCATAGGCATTTGCAGGTATCCTGCGGATAGCATGTGCGACCCTGCTAAAAATCCCAATCCGCCTGAATATGTTGCTATTGATTGGTCAATTGCTATTTCCATTGAGAAATATGCTACGTTTGGTAATCCCATTGGGTACTCCTTTTATAATCTGAACATTGTCTAATCTATCGTCTAGTATCTATACTTTTATATCAACAAGATAACAAAAAAGCAAATTTTTCTCTACTGTTTTATTTTTTTATTTACACTTTGACTTAAATTGCTTGATATATTAGTAATTTTTAGATTTTTCAAAGAAGTAGCTTTTCGGATGTGCGCAGACGGGACATGTTTCAACTGCTGCATTTCCTTTGTATGAATAACCGCAATTCGCGCATTCCCAAACAATTTCTTCTTCTTTTTGGAATACCGTATTACCTTTTATATTTTGTAAGAGCTTTCTGTATCTGTCTTCATGGTCTTTTTCTATTTGAGCAACTTTTTCAAAAAGGAAAGCAATTTCGTTAAAACCTTCTTCTCTTGCTTCTTTCGCAAATTGAGCGTACATTTGAGTCCACTCATAATTTTCGCCGTTTGCGGCATCTTCCAAATTTTCTATAGTAGAAGCTACTTTTCCGCCATGAAGAAGTTTAAACCAGATTTTTGCATGCTCTTTTTCATTATTTGCCGTTTCTTCAAATATTTTGCTTATTTGAACATATCCGTCTTTTTTGGCTTGGGCGCTGTAGTATGTATATTTATTTCTTGCCTGTGATTCGCCCGCAAATGCTTCCATTAAGTTCTTTTCTGTTTTTGAACCTTTTAATTCCATACTTTTCTCCTTTTTAATTTAATATGTAAATTATTACATTAAAATCATAAGTGCAGGACTTAATAAATATGTTTTTGAGTTTAATTTTAACATACTCTTATAAATTTTACATAAACAGATTTCAAATTCTATTTGCTCATCAAAATAACAGGTAATGATATAACTCACAACCTGTTATTCTGTAAAATATTAATATAGAAATCTAAAGTCGTTTAAGCATCGTCAAAATGTAATATTTTTTACATCTTAGTTTTTCCAGCCATTAAAGAAAAATGACTTAGCAGCTTTCTCGGTTCCATCGGCTAATAGTTTATAATTTTTATAAAATTCAGTAAATTTCCCATTTTTAAAGGAAAACATTTTAGCAGCTTCCTTTTGTCCGCCAACTGATTCTTTAATTCTTTTGCATATTTGAGATAATTTTCCATTCTCAAAGAAAAATAATTTAGAAACTTCAGTCGTTCCGTCAGCTGATTCTTTAGTTCTTTTTTGTAATTGAGATAATTTCTCATCAACAAAGTCAAGTATTTTAGTAATTTTCGTTGTTCCGTCAGCTGATTCTTTAATTCCTTTTTCATAAATTAAATTCCCATCATCAAAAGTAAATTTTTTAGCAGTCACATTTGCTTTTTTGGGTGATGATTTACAACCCTTTTGAAATTGAGATAATTTTCCATCTTTAAAGAAAAATAATTTATCAATTTTCGTTGTTCCGTTGGCAAAATCTTTCTCACCTGCATTAAATTGAGATAATTTTCCACCATTAAAGAATAACATTTTAGCAGCTTCCATTTTTGTTCCGTATGCAAATTCTTTAAAATTTTTAGCAAACTGAATTAATTTCCCATCTCTAAAGACAAAAACTTTAGCAGCTTCATATGCCCCATTAGCTAATTCTTTTAAATCTTTATATACATTAATATTGCTATTTTCTACGTAGTCAATAACATCTTTTAATCCGTTTTCTTTATATGTTTCAATACTGTTAATAATAACTTCATCATTATTTAATGTAAATAATGATTTTCTTTTTAAAATACCTTCTTGTAATTCTTCAAAAACTTTTTGTCCGTTTTCTTCTTTTATTTTTTCGGGACTTGATTCTAATGCTTTTTTTATTTTTAAAGTAGTTTCTTTTAACAGCTTTTGCGCATCGGCAAAAATTGTACTTGCTTCTTCACTTACTGCATTAGATTCCTTTAAAATATTCACAGCCTCATCTTGCATAGCAATACTTTCTTGTAAAATCTTTTTTGGTAAGGAAACTTTTTTATAAATTAACATACCTGCAATCCCGACAGCTGCCAAACCTGCTAAGGTAAGAGCTATTTTCTTTTTGTCTCCTTTAAATGATACTTTGTTTACTTTATCTGTCTTATTTTCTGTAGCCTGCGTTGTTGTGTTAACTTGTTTTACCTGCGGATTTGCAATATTAATATCCAGATAACTCATAAATATCCTCCTTTGTTTTTTTCAAAAATTGAAAAAATTTTTATTGCTATAATTCGGTAAAAAAGTAAACTTATATTAAGTATTAACTTACAATTGCTATATTTTAAAGTAGTTCTTATCAAAATCAATTATTTGGGGACTTAATAAATTAAGTCCCATTTTTGCATGTATATATCCACTTGTATACCGGTTTAATCAGTATTAAAATGTAATATTTTTCCTATATCTTAATTTCCGGTCATCAAAGAAAAATGACTTATCAGCTTTTTCCGTTCCGTCGGGGAATTTTTTACAACCTATATCTAACCCATATAATTTCCCATTTTCAAAGAAAAATGATTTAGCAGCTTCTTCTGTGTCATTTACGTATTTTTTATCATCTTTAAGAAATTGAGATAATTTTCCATTATCAAAGAAAAATCTTTTAGCGGATTTTTCTGTTCCGTCGGCTAACATTTTATCATCTTTAATAAATTGAGTTAATTTACCATTATCAAATAAAAATATTTTAGCATATTCCAGTGTTCCGTCTGCTAATGTTTTATTATTTTTAAGAAATTGAATTAATTTCCCATCTTTATAGGCAAAGATTTTAGCAGTCTCCAGTGTCCCGTCTGCAAAGTCTTTCACACCTGTATTAATTTGAGATAATTTCCCATTATCAAAGACAAACATTTTAGCAGTTTCCAATGTTCCGTCTGCTAATTTTTTCAAACCTGTCAATATCTCTTTTATACTGTTATTTCTTAAGTATACAATGTCTTTTAATCCGTTTTCTTTATAAGTTTCAATACTGTCAATAATAACTTCATTATTATTTAATGTAAAAAATGATTTTCTTTTTAAAATACCTTCCTTTAATTCTTCAAAAACTTTTTGACCGTCTTCTTCTTTTATTTTTTCGGGACTTGATTTTAATGCTTCTTTTATTTTTAAAGTAGTTTCTTTCACCAGTTTTTGCGCATCGGCAAAAATTGTACTTGCTTCTTCACTTATTGCATCAGATTCCTTTAAAATATTCACAGCCTCATCTTGCAGCGCAATACTTTCTTGTAAAATCTTTTTTGGTATGGAAACTTTTTTATAGATTAACATACCTGCAATTCCGACAGCTGCCATACCTGCTAAGGTAAGAGCTATTTTCTTTTTGTCTCCTTTAAATGATACTTTGTTTACTTTATCTTTTTTATTTTCTGCAGCTTGTATAATAGTTTTAACCTGTTTTACCTGTGGATTGGTAATATTATTATCGATATAACTCATAAATATCCTCCTTGGTTTTTAAAACTTGAAAAAATTTTTATTGCTATATTCTGCTATAAAGTAAACATATATTAAGTATTAGTATTAAATTACAATTGCGATATTTAGCTTATAGTAATTTTTATCACAATCAACTATTGCCCAGCTTAATACATCCAAGTTCAGATTTTTTAATTCGGTTTCAATATATTCACTTGTAAATTTTGGAGGGATTTTTATTGTAACTTCTTTTGTTGTTATCATTATTCCACCGTAACAGATTTAGCCAAGTTTCTGGGCTGGTCTACGTCTTTACCTAAAAATTCGGCTATATAATAAGCTAACAGTTGAAGCGGAATGCACGTTATTGCAGGCGATAATACCTCGCTTACATGCGGTATTCTTATTACATTATCAAATAAAGTATCTATTGCTTTATCGGTTGATGAAGTCAGTGCAATTAGTTTGGCATTTCGTGCTTTAGCTTCTTCGCTGTTTGATAATACCTTTTCATAAGTTATTCCGCCCGGAATTAATATTGCCAATACAGGCATGGTTTCATCAAGCATTGCAATGGGACCGTGTTTTAACTCGCCTGCGGGATAGCCTGTTGCGTTAATGTAGCTGATTTCTTTCAGTTTTAATGCACCCTCATAAGCCGAGGCAAGATTTACTCCGCGCGCTATATATATAAAATTCTTATAAGATGAAAATTTTCTTGCGCATTCTTGGATTGATGAAGTATTTGATAATATTTCTTCAATCTTAGTCGGAAGCTGGATTAATTCGTGCTTAATGTTTTTAAGATATTCTTTATCCATTGAGCCTTTAATTTCTGCTAAATGGATTGCAAGCAGATAAAAAGATATCAGCTGTGCGCTGTATGATTTAGTGGCGGCAACGCTGACTTCAATACCTGCATTAACGGGGATTAAGCTGTCAGCAAGTCTTGCCA
>CANQZO010000092.1 GCA_947628355.1 Candidatus Gastranaerophilales bacterium
TAGAATATCAAAGACTGAACCAAATTTTGATTGTTCCTTTAACGCCCTTGCAACAACGCCGTCAAGCCCATCTAAAATTATTACAAACAAAGTTAAAAATATTGAAGATACAATCAGAGCGGGATTTCCTGAAAATATAAATTCAATAGCAATTACTGCAAGAATCATTCTTAAAATTGTCAACAAATTAGCCATACTATCACCTGCTTACTATCTTTTACTTCTAGATAATGCAAAATTAACCGAATCTAATGCCTTAACTTTTTCCCCAAGCATAATTTTTTCAGCTTCTTCCAAAACTTTTACAACGTTAAAGCCGTTATGTCCATCGCTTCTTGCCTGCTTGCCCTGTTCAATACAAGTTAAAAAGTGCTGGCACTCAAGTTTTAAAGGTTCAATTTCAATATAATCAAGAACTTCAGTTTTGGACTGTTTTGGAGAAGTACTGTCAAATATTTGAAGTTTATTTTCTGCCAAAGTATCGTCAAATATAGCCGTAGTCTTTGTTCCTCTAACCAGTAAATTAACTCTCTTTTGAGGATGAATCCAACTGTCCGAAATATGTGCAATTATGTTATCTTCATACTCAATCGTAACATGCGTTATATCCATAATATCATTGTTATCTGATGATGCTCCCACGGCACTGATTACTCTAATAGGTTCTTTTCCCAATATATAACTTGTCATGGATACATCATGCGGTGCTAAATCCCACATAACACTCCTGTCGTTTTTAAAATGATTTATATTTAATCTGTCACTTTGAACATAGCGGATTTCACCCAATGCACCTTCTTCAATAAGCATTTTTAATCTGTTTACGGCAGGATGATACATTAATAAATGTCCTACCATTAGTACCATATTATTTTTATCCGCAAGTTCGGTTAAATCTCTTGCTTCCGCACTGACAGTCGAAATTGGTTTTTCCACATATACATGTTTGCCTGATTCAATTGCTTTTTTTACTATTTTATAATGAGTATGACTAGGCGTAACTACAGCCACTGCATTTATTTCGGGATTTTCAAATACTTCATTTGAATCAGCAATAATATTTACATCGGGATATTGCTGTTTTAAATTCTTTCGATTTTCTTCATCCAAATCACACACAGTATGAAGCGCATTAAGATTATAAAAATTTCTTACTACGTTTTTTCCCCATATTCCGCAGCCTATAACTGCTACATTATGTAATCTCATTTTTATATACTCCAAAACTTTCTGTTTTTATTTTAAAAAATAAGAGATTAAAGGTCAAATTAAATATTTATAAAGATTACATTTATTTAATTATTTGAATTCTGCCGTCTTTTTTAACTGAAAAAGGCTGCTGTAAAGATTTTATATGTTCAACGGTCGGCACATCTTTATCAAATGTATATCTTTCAATTATATCAGCGTCGCTCCGCTTTAACATATCAAGATTATCACCGCCGCTTACCAAAAATTCGTCATATATTGCCGTAAAATAATGATTGGGGTTTGGATTATTTATATCTATTGCATTTTTTCTGCCTTGTGAGTCAATAAACATTAATTCCAATAAATTACCTGCCGCATCTAAAGCATAAGTCAAACCCGAAACCTGCATTATTCCGGGTTTTTTATTTTCCGCCGACAATGTTTTTCCGCAGGCTCTTATTGCGTCAACAAGGTCTTTTTCGTTTAGTCTTACTTTAAACAGTTTATTATTAAACGGGAAAATACTTTGAATATCACGAATGGTGACTCTGCCTGTATCAACGCTTCCTCTAAAGTTTGCACTGTTTATAAGCACAATATCAGCACCAAGTTCTTCTCGGACTGCATCAGATACAAAATCAGCCCAAGGATTTTCTTCCGTAATGTTATTGGCAGGAAGCGGATCAACATATTCAAGCCTGCCTATTTCGGGCGACTTTCCAAGTATTGAATCAATTACGGATTTCATAATTAAATTTGATGAAAAGACATTGGTTTCCGTTATATTATTCTGAACATAGGTTATTTGACCTTTGTCGTTAAATTCAAGATTTAAAACACCGAAGTTGTTACCGTCGCGTCCCGCTTGAGTAATAACAACAGGCTCTCCCTCGGGTGAATAAAATAAATTTTCTCCCTCTTTTATACCGCGGATTAAATCATGCGAATGCCCGCCCAAGATAACATCAATCCCGCTAATACTTTGAGCTATTTCTTTTTCAAGCGTATTTCCGCCGTGTGATAAAAGTATAATTTTATTAATTCCCTTCGCCCTTAACTGATTAACTTCCTGTTGAAGTTCAACTTTAGTCTGCTCTTTATCATCAATGGTTACACCTTCCAAGACTTCTTTATCTCTAATTCTTGAAGTCATATCGGGCGGTTGAATACCAATCAAACCGTATTTTTCACCGTTTGGTTTCTCAATAACGGCAGAACGCAAAACTTTCTTTGATAATTCTGAAGTTTGATTAGGAAAATTAGAATTCATCCCAAGTATTATAACCGAAGAATTTTTTAATAAATCTCCGCAGATTGAAGCCGTTATATCAAATTCATGATTGCCTAATGTTTCGGCATCATAACCTGACATATCTATAAATTGTGCGGCAGCCATATTTCTGCCCTTATCTGAGCCGATAAATGTATCACCCGATGATAATTTAAAGAAATCCGCACCTGTTTGCTTAGCTGCAAGCTGACTTTGTATTCCCGCGGAATAAAGCCGTTCCATTTTCGGAATTTGACCGTGTATATCATTTGTATAAAAAATTGATGTTTTTACTTTTGAGGAAGGACACTTTAAACTTTGGAGATTATCGGCGCAGCATGCTGCTCTTTGCGTCGGAGTTGCTGTGTTTGCGGCCAGTATATTCATAATCAATATCCATTAATCTCTACACTAACATCAAACTATAAAAAATTATTTTTTGCTAAAAATTAAAATAATCTTTATTTTTGTTTACAAACTATTTTTAAAATGATTAAATGAATTCCGTTCAAACACAGATTTTGTAATCTCTTGCGAGGAATTAGAGTAATTTACATAAACGGAAGGATTATTATCTTTATTTAAAACTCTGCCTATAAGATGAAATTTATCACTGAGTTTTTCATATATTTCTTCACTCAAGGCAAAAACAAGTTCAAAATCCTCACCGCCCCACAAAACAAAATTTTTATAATCAAGATTATTTTGTTTAGAAAATTCAAGAAGCTGACTGCTTACGGGAATTTTGTTAAAATCAAGTTCAATTGAATGCTTGCTTGCGCACGCAATTTTATACAAACTGTCAATAAGCCCGTCAGATGTATCCATGCCTGCGATATCGGAATTCATAATTTTTGAAAGTTCAAGCGCTTCATTAACTCTTGCCTGCGGTTCCAAATGAGATTTTTTTAAGAAATCATCAGCATATAAAAAATTCATTAATGCATACAAACCCGCGCTGCTGTTTCCTAACTGCCCCGTTGTAACTATATAGTAATCTTTTTTCGCAAATGAGCGTGAAACTAAATAATCAGACACCTTTTTACCTAAAGCGCAAATTGATATTACAATTTTATCAGAAGAAGTAATATCCCCGCCCGCAACTTTAATACCGTAGAATGAACAGACATCATTAATTCCTCTGTATAACTCTGATACAAACAAATCTTTAACGGTATTAGGAACGGATATAGAAACCGTAATATACAATGGTTTTGCAAGCGCAGAAGCAAGATCGCTCAAATTTGCATTCACTGCCTTAATGCCCAATTGATAAGGCGATGTTGTATACATGGAAAAATGAACATCCTCAACAAGCGTATCATGAGTAACAAAAAGACCGAACTCTTTAAGATACGCGCAGTCATCACCAATTAAAGAATTGTCACTAAGTTTGGAATTAATAATATTTAAAAAATCAAGTTCACGCATAAGAAAATATTACATTAAAGTTTTAAATATGTTAAATCTTAATTAAAAATTATTTAAAAATAAAAATAAGCATGTAAAATAATAACAGGAGATTAAGGGTATACTGCCCAAAATATAAAGCGAGGACTTAATGATAGAATTTGACTATCGAAACATTAAAAAAGAAATTATCGGAAGTGAAAACGGACTTGATATTGAAGAAGAATTTAATAATTACCGCGAAACAATACACAGAATTATTGCGGACTTAAATTCAAACAAAGATAAGGCAGGGCAGAAACTGCAATGGATGAACCTCGGATACAATGAAGAAACGCTCTGGTATGTTAAAGAATTTGCCGCAATGGTTGAAAATCGTTTTGATAATATATTAATATTGGGAATGGGCGGTTCATCATTGGGCGGTAAAGCCGTATGTGAAGCATTATTACCTCCCTATTGGAATTTATTAACAAAAGAACAGAGAAATAACTATCCCAGAATATTTTTCCTTGACAATATAGACCCCGACCAGATGAACGCACTATTACAAATACTTGATTTAAAGAAGACTCTAGTAAACGTAGTAACAAAATCGGGTTCAACGGCAGAGGTCATGGCTCAATATATGGTACTAAAAGAGCTAATGGAAAAAGAACTCGGCGATGACTATCGAAAAAATATTATTGCAACAACCGATAAAAATATCGGAATATTAAAACAGCTCTCTGACCAAGAGGGGTATAAAACTTTTTATATTCCCGATGACATAGAGGGCAGATTTTCGGTGTTTTCTGCTGTAGGATTACTTCCTATGGCACTTGTCGGACTTAATATAGAAGAAATAACTCAAGGCATAAAGGATATGGATTTAGCCTTGAAAAATACCGATATAAACTGCAACATTGCTGCTCAAAATGCGCTGATACACTTCATAATGGATGTAAAAAAAGGTAAAAACATATCTGTTATGATGCCATATTCAAACAGATTAAGATATGTAGCAGACTGGTACTGTCAGTTATGGGCAGAATCTCTGGGCAAAGAGCGTGATAAAAATAATAACATAGTAAATACAGGGCAGACGCCCGTAAAAGCACTCGGAGTTACGGATCAGCACTCGCAAATTCAGCTTTATAACGAGGGTCCGAACGATAAAATAATAAACTTTTTAAGAGTTAAAGAATTTGATACAACTCTTGATATTCCAAATATTTTTGAATATACGGGTATCAGTTATCTTGGCGGAAAAACAATGAATAAACTGTTTTGCGCCGAAGCTGATTCGACAACCGCCTCATTAATAGATTATAAACGCCCGAATGTAACAATAACAATTCCAAAGGTAACACCATATTACCTCGGGCAATTGCTTTATATGTTTGAAGTTCAAACCGCAATAACAGGCGCTTTATATAATATAGACGCATTTAATCAGCCCGGAGTTGAGCAGTCAAAAAATTATACTTATGCGCTCATGGGCAGAACAGGCTATGAGGACAGCGCTAATGAACTTAAAGAAAAACTGATGAATACGGTAAACTTATAATATGGAAAGAAAAACAGAAAAAGTTTTAGGTTTTGATGTTGATATTATTACGTATAATAATGCCTTAAATATTGTTTCAGAAAATATTAAAAATAAAACGGGAATGCACATAATAACAATTAATCCCGAAATAATTGAACAGGCTCATAAAGACAATGAACTTGCGAATATAATTAAAGAGGCTGATTTGGTAACAGCCGACGGAATTGGAATAAAAATAGCACTTAAACTCAAAAATGTTAGTCAAGAAAGAATACCGGGGGTAGATTTTGCCGAAAATCTTTTAAAATATTGTGCGGCAGAGAATGAAAGAGTAGCATTAATCGGCGCAAAAGAAGAAGTAATCATTGAAGCTAAAAAAAATCTTGAACGGAAATATAACGGGATAAAATTTGTATACACTCATAACGGGTATTTTAACGAAACAGAGGAAGACGAGATTATAAATAATATTGTTAATTCATCACCCGCATTAGTATTAGTTGCAACAGGCTCACCCAAACAGGATTACTTCATAAAAAAATGTAAAACAAGACTGCCAAAAAGCACATTTATCGGGATAGGAGGCGCTTTTGACGTATGGGCGGGAAAAGTTGAAAGAGCTCCCGAAATATTTCAAAAAACAGGCTTTGAATGGCTTTATCGAACAATCAAACAACCCGAAAGATTGAAAAGAATTTATAAGACTTTGCCGTTATTTTTAATTAAGGCTATAATGGATATGAAAAAATAATCACTTAAAGGGGTATTTGTATTCAATGGTTAATAAATTTTCGTCATCAGAACTTGAAGAATTAAAAAAAGTATCATTAAATGTGAGAAAAAATATTTTAAAAATGATACATTCCGCAAAATCCGGACACCCGGGAGGCGCACTTTCCTGCTGTGACATATTAAACGTACTTTTTACAAAAGTAATGACTCATTACAGCGAATGCGAGAAAAATCCTAATTATAAAAACCGCGACAGATTTATTCTTTCAAAGGGACATGCCTCTGCTGCATTATATTCCGTAATGGCGGAATGCGGGTATATAAAAGAACAAGAGCTTTTAACATTCAGAAAGTTAGGGTCAAATCTTCAAGGACACCCGTGTTGTAATAAATTAAAAGGAATAGAAATATCCACAGGTTCATTGGGGCAAGGGCTTTCAATAGGCTGCGGAATGGCTCTTGGATTAAGATTGGATAAAATTAACAGCAGAGTATACGTGCTGTTGGGTGACGGAGAACTCCAAGAAGGAAGCGTATGGGAAGCGGCAATGAATGCTGCTCATCATAAACTTAACAATATTACGGCAATAATTGATTATAACGGACTGCAAATAGACGGAAATACAGATAATGTTAAGTCTTTAGGAGATATTAACTCAAAGTTTAAAGCGTTCGGCTGGGATACCATTGAAATTGACGGTCATAATTATGATGAAATATATAATGCGTTAATTACATCAAAAACAAATACAAAACCAACCGCAATTATTGCTCACACCGTAAAAGGCAAAGGAATTTCTTTTATGGAAAACAATCCGAACTGGCACGGAAAAGCTCCAAACGATGAACAGCTGGATTTGGCTCTAAAAGAACTGGTTGAGGGGAAATAAATATGGCAAGAGAATGTAAATCGGTCAGAAGCGCATACGGAAACACTCTGCTGGAGCTCGGCAGAGAAAATAAAAATATTGTAGTCTTGGATGCGGATTTATCCTGCTCAACACAGACACAAATATTCGCTAAAGAATTTCCCGAAAGATTTTTTGATATAGGAATAGCCGAACAAGATTTAATGACAACGGCAGCAGGGCTGGCATGCACGGGGAAAATTCCTTTTGTTTCAACATTTGCCATGTTCGCAACAGGCAGAGCCTGGGAGCAGATAAGAAACACTATTTGCTATTCAAATTTAAACGTAAAAATAGCGGCAACGCATGGAGGAATTACGGTAGGAGAAGACGGAGCCAGCCACCAGTCACTTGAAGATGTATCATTAATGCGCTCAATTCCAAATATGACTGTTATAGTCCCGGCAGATGAAAAAGAAACAAAAGAAGCAGTAAAATATGCCGCTAACACATACGGTCCGTTTTATATCAGAATAGCAAGAACTAATCTGC
>CANQZO010000093.1 GCA_947628355.1 Candidatus Gastranaerophilales bacterium
AACAGCATAATAATCTTCCGCAAGTACCCGATATTTTACTCGGGGTAATAGGCATACTTTGATCGTGTGCAAGTTTTATATTTATTGAATCGAACTGGCGCTTAAATGTGCAGCAGCAAAACGGGCGTCCGCATAATCCGTTTCCGCAGCATAATGACGTTTCGTCTCTTACTCCTATGTGCTTTAAATCTATACGGACTCTTTTAAATACTTTTGTTAAATCTTTTAAAAGTTCTCTAAAATCGACTCTTTCGGGTGCCGTATAATAAAAAGTAACTTTTCGTCTGTCAAAAGTGTATTTGCATTGGGTTAAATTCATTTGCAGATTATGCTGTTTTATTAACTCAAGACAGTCTTTATATCCTTGTTCTTCTAATGATTTTAATTCTTCATAAGATTTTTTATCTTCCTCTGTCATTACCCGCAATAACGGTACGGAGGGGACTTTTTTCCTAATTAATATACTCTCTACTTGAGGCGGTACTTTATAAGCCTGTACAACTTCTTCGCCTTTTTCGGTCAGTATTATAACCATATCTCCGTGTTTTACTTCAATATGCTCGGGAATATCCAGCGGACATTGTTTATTTTTAATTAAATTAACTGCAAACATAAAAATATATTAACATAAATTTTACTTCGCGCAATTTTTTTTGAAAAAAATACTTATATATATAGGGTTAGTTTAAAGGTGGGGTAGTTTTATGAATCCAAGATTAATTAAGTTTGCTGTTGAGCTTCAAAATCCGGACAAAAAAGAGGAAAATGAAGAAAATATAAACTTTAAAAATGGCGGCGGTAAGAAATTTTTTAATTTCTTAAAACCTGCAAAAGTTACCGTTCCCGTTTCAAGAATAGATTAATACAATATAAAATTATGCATAAAAAAAAGCCGTCCTACTAAGGCGGCTACTAGACTTTGGGGAGGGAGGTTTTATGGGGCTTTCGCCCTTGACATTCATGTTATCGGCATAATTTTTTAAAACTTTAGTTTTTTATTTAATTATTTTTTGAAAAAAAGATAAATCCTTATTATTATTGACTTTGAGTGCTTTACAAAACTTAATATATTGACTCTGCAAAGTATAAATTAATAACATATATTTATGAATAAAGATTTAAAATACAATATTTCTTTTTATATATTTGTTTTGCTGATGATAACAATGTTGGCTTTTTTGTCTAATAACATTGACCCTGACTTTTGGGCAAGGATATTGCAGGGTGACGCTTTTTGGCAGTTAGGACACATATTAAAAACAGATGTATTTTCTTACACTCCCACTCACGTTTGGCTTGACCATGAGTGGGGTGCGAGTGTTTTATTTTCTTTTATTTTAAATCATTTCGGCTATTGGGGAATATTTGCGGCAAGAATTATAATAGTATTTTTAATTTTTTATTTTACTTTCAAAACCGCAAAACTTGAAATTGATAAAGGTGTAAAACTTCTTGATGTATTTTTGTTTGCTTTTTCAATAATTTCGCTGCCGACTCTGGCAGGCTCTTGTTTAAGATGTCATTTTATTACATTTTTATTTTTTACAATATTTATATATATACTTGAAAAAGTCAGAAAAAACGGAGAAAATAAACTTTTATTTATATTGCCCGCGTTAATGCTGTTTTGGGCAAACGCACATGGAGGCTGTGTCGCGGGGCTTGGGGTACTTGCAATATATTCGCTTGGCGAGGCTCTTAATAAAAAGCCGTTTAAAAAATATTTATTTGCTCTCTTTGCGTGTTTTGCGGTAATGTTTATTAATCCTTACGGCATTGACTATGTTAAATTTATTTTTATGGCGTCAACTATGCCCCGCCCCAATATTACCGAATGGATAAGCCCGTTTTTAAGTCAAAGTGTTCTATTTATTTGGTTTAAAATATTGTATACAATATTTTTTATTGTTCTGCTTTTTAAAATTAAAGATTATAAAAATGATTTTACAAAGTATATTCTGCTATTTGTTTGCGCTTATTTATCTTATAAATACATAAAAAACACTCCGTTTTTTATAATAACTTCAATTATATTTTTGTATAAAGATATTTGCATATGGGTTAATAGTTTTATTATTGATAAGCAAAAGGCAGAATTTTGGAAAACAAATATTCTTCCTTATATACTTATGACTTTATATTTTGTTGGTGGATCAATAATATTCTTCGCAAGTAAACCTGATATATATTATCTATGCGAGCAGCCCGTTCAAGAGGTTGAGTTCTTAAAAATCAATGATTTAAAAGGCAGAGTTCTAGCTCCTTTGGATTTAGGAAGCTATATAGCATATAAATTATTCCCGAATAATTTGATATATATGGACGGACGATATGAAGAAGTTTATTTTAACAAGGAAAAAGAGCTTCTTGATAAATTTTATAATGCGCAGGAGGGTTGGGAAAAAATACTATCAGAGCCCTATAAACCCGATTATATAGTAATTCCTAATGACGCAGTAATAAATGATTATATACCCGAAAACTACAAAGCTGTATATAGAACAGAGCGTTATATTATATATTCAATAAAAAATCAATTGAAAAAAATCTATTATTTGCCTGCGGATGACAGGTTGTATTATATAAATAATGCTTTTAAAAAAGGGTTTTCGCTAAAAAAGGCGGATGAAAAAAGTTTGTAGTAAAATAGTTATATGGAAGCGAAATTAAAAAGACCAGAGCTTTTACTGCCCGCAGGAAGCAGAGAGAAACTGGATTATGCCATTCACTACGGGGCTGATGCCGTATATCTCGGTATGGTGGATTTCAGCCTTAGAGCTATGCGTAAAGGCGAGCTTATAACAATTGATAACTTAAAAGACTGTATAGATTTGGCTCATTCTTTGGGCAAAAAAGTTTATTTAACATTAAATATTTTTGCTTATGATAATGATATAAAATCTATGATTGAGTGCGCCGAGCGTATTAAAGACGCAAATCCGGATGCAATATTGTTTTCTGACTTTGGAGTTTATAATGTTATCAAAAAATATATGGAGGGGATTGCACTTCACGTAAGCACTCAGACTAATATATTAAACTCTGAAGCCGTTAAATTCTGGCGCGACCTCGGTGCGCAAAGGGTAGTCTTATCAAGAGATTTATCTCTTGAACAAATTGCCGAAATTAAAAATAGTGTTCCCGATATCGAATATGAAGTATTTGTCCACGGAGCTCAATGTGTATCATTTTCAGGGCGCTGTTTAATAAGCGACTATATGACAAAAGGTGAGCGCAAAGCAAATCACGGTAACTGCTCTCAATCTTGCAGGTGGAGTTATAAACTTGTTGAGGAAACAAGAGAGGGCGAATATTTTGACATAGAAGAAAACGGACAGGGAACACATATTTTAAGCCCCAAAGACATAGCGCTCATTAACTATCTGCCCGAGCTTATTGATTTAGGTATTGATTCATTTAAAATTGAGGGCAGAACAAAAAGTTTATACTATGTTTCAGCTGTTGCTAAAGCATACAGAAAAGCAATAGATGGCTACCTTTTAAAGGGAAAAATCAACAAAGAAGAAAATTATAACGAGATTATAAAAATAGGCAACAGAGGCTATACAACAGGCTTTTATCTGCATAAACCCGACAGCGAGGGCTACAGCTATGATATTTCAAAAGGTTTGGCGGGTGCCGATTGCTTGTGTGTTTTTCTTGATAAAAAGGATAATATGTTTAAAGTCCTTACTAAAAATAAATTTCTATTAAATGATGAGATTGAAATAATTACGCCTGATGAGTGCTTTAGAACAAAAGTTACAAAGATTTTTGACGAAAAATCTTGCGAAGAAAAACCTTTATGCAACACAAATGATGAATTTTTAATAGAACTTTCACACAGCCCGAAAGATTATAAATATGCACTTGCAAGAACTATAGGAGTTAAAAATTTAAGATGATTTTAAAACCCGATTATAATCTTGTTTCGCTTTTTGATATTGATTTTAAAGAACTGAAATCTATAGGGATAAATGCCGTTTTATTTGATTTGGACTCAACCGTAATGCCATCTAAATCGGGCGAATATCCTAATAATGTATTGGAACTTCTTAAAGAACTTAAACAAAACTTTGTTATAGCAATAATAAGCAATAATAAAAGAGAAGAATATATTTCAAAAGTACAGTCAATGTCTGATTTTCCCGTTATCGGAAATGCAAATAAACCTAATCCGAAAGTTATGAGAGAGTTCTTAAAGTCCGTAAACATATTGCCCGAAAATACTGTTGTAGTTGGTGATAGACCTTTAACGGATATATTGGCGGGAAAACTTTTGGGGGCTAAAACCGTTTTGGTTGACTCAATTACCCGCGAAAGTGAAAATAAACCTACAAGGTTTGTAAGGTGTCTTGAAAGACTCGTTATAAGAAAATAGCTTGACGGCGGATTTATTTTTTTATTTACATCTTTATACTTCTTAAAAAGGAGTTTGTTATGCTGCAAGAATTAAATGAAAATAATTTTGATGAAAATATAAAAGACGGTATAAAATTTGTTGCGTTTACAGCATCATGGTGCGGATTTTGCCAAAGACAAAAACCGATATTAAAAGAAATTGCAGACCAAAATATTTGGATAGGTGAAGTTGACCCCGATGAAAATCCTGCTTTGGTTCGACGCTTCGGAATAAGTGCTTTTCCGTCATTCCTTTTATTTAAAGACGGAAATTTAATCGCTAATTTCGCGGGATATAAAACAAAGTATGAACTTTTAAATACTCTGTTATCTTATTTGCAGTAAATTTTATTCATGATTATAATTAATTTATGATTAAAATTGCGATAACGGGAAATATAGCAAGCGGAAAGTCCCAAGTAGAGAGAATTTTATTATCTTTAGGTTATAAAGTGATTGATACAGATAAAATCAATCATTTTATACTTTCGTGCGACTTAGATGTAATAAAATCAATAAATGAAATATTCGGGTGTGATGATATATTTGATGAAAAAGGCAGTATTTCCCGCACTAAATTGGGAAAAGTTGTTTTCTCGGATGAAAATAAGCGCTCTATGTTAGAGGCAATTTTACATCCTAAAATAAATCAAAAAGTTAATGAATTTTTAATTCAAAACAGCAGTGAAAAATGTATATTTGTTTCTGTTCCGCTTCTGTTTGAAACGGGGATTGAGGGTAACTTTGATAAGATTATTTTTGTTTCTGCCGATGAAGACGTAAGGCTTAAAAGGTTAATGGAAAGAAATAATTATTCTAAGGAATATGCCAAAATACGTATTGACGCTCAAGCAAAAGAAGATGAAAAAATTAAAAAATCAGACTACATTATTTATAACAATTCAGACTTTATTAATTTAAGAAAGCAAGTTAATAATATTGTAAAACAGTTTTAATTATTAATTTTTATTTTGTCAGAAGTTAATTTTAAGATTGAAGATTTATAAAAATCCGTATTAATATTCAAATATTCGCCTAAGATTAAAAGTGAAAACAGATATTCTCTTATTTCTGTAATGTTTGTCTGCTCAAGAGCCGCATTATCAAGCAGTTTTGTAAATTTAGTATAAATTTTATTAAAATACATGTTTTGAGCTTCGGATATATCCACTTTTAAATTTAACTTTGAAGCGCATTCAAACATCTTTAAAATGTTATCGAGTCTGTGCATTTCAAATGTTTTCATAAAGTTGTAAATTGCTTTTTGTATTTGATTTGAAAATATAGTGCAGGTTTGAGTTTTATCAATATCAATTTGAAAATCCTGCGCTTCTTTTAAAATATCCACACCTTTTTGGATTGTAGCTTCATCCGTTAAATTAATACAATCTTGGAAAATTTCGTTGAAATCATTTGAAAGAGTGTATTGTGCCGCCAGTTTGTATTCAACCGGAACGCTTATTCCGAGGTTGATGAGCTGCATAATAAAACTCTTACCCTCGTTATAGACTTCTCTGTATGTATTAGAAAATTTACCCAGTTTATCTTTAAGCGATGACAATAAAATTTTGCTTCTGTCTTCAATAATTACATCTTTTAAAGTAAAGTATTCGTTGCCGAAAGTCTTATCAAGCGCACGTATAATTTCTGTTACGGGATTGTTTAAGTATATATCGCAAAGATTTTTAGTTAATTCTTGTAAATTTTCACTGTCATCATAACGCTTTATGGCGCAGTGGAAGTCACCCTCGGGGAATTGCAGTGCCGCAAAGAAAAAGTCGGCTTTTTCAAGTGTGATTTTTGATGATATTTCAATTCTGCCCGCACTGAATGCCGTTGAACCGTTAGATACGTATTTGCTGTAGTGCCTTTTTATATCATAACAGTATAAAGTAGTAAAATCTTCAAAATTATTGTGCATTGAAGATATTGCCCAAAGCGCACCGATTTGTTTAATTGAAACAATAGACGGTTTAACAAATCTTTCATAAACATCTTTACCGCTTCCAAATCCTTGTATATTGCTTTGTGCGCGTGATAAAATTTCCAAAAAGCCTGTTTCTATGTCTTTATTGGAAAAATATTGAGCCAGCTGCATTGCACGTGCTGCGTATTTCATTATTTGAGTTGTTTCTATTCCCGATATTTCGGAGAAGAACCAACCGCAGCTTGTATACATAAGCATTGCCTGTCTTTGCATTTCCATTAATTTTAATGCTTTAACGGTTTCAGCGTGGTCTAATTTATAATTTGCATGTTTATCAAGGAATAAATTTATTGAATTTTTGCTTCTGTCTAAAATAACGTCAATATAGTCATTTCTGGCTTTCCAAACATTTTTGAAATACTTGGAGCCTTGTTCTTCAAAGATTTTTCTTAATTCATCCCGAACGTAATCAAGTGCTTCACGTAAAGGTTTACGCCATTTTTGGTTCCAGCCGTAGCCCCCGCCCGTTGAACATCCGCAGTCATCACACCAGCGTCCGACACCGTGAGAACAGCTCCAGGAAGAAACATCTTTTATATCAACCTCGTATTTTACTTCTTCCTGTTCTAAATAGTTGGCATAATTGGTAATTTCAAATCCTTCATCTTCCGCCTTGACTTTTAATATATATGAAAGCGCCATGTCACCGAATTTTGTGTGATGTCCGTAGCTTTCGCCGTCTGTTGCTATATTTACAAGCTGATTATAATCTCTTAAGTTGGATATTCCGTCTTTTAATCTTGAAATAAACTTATTTCCGTCTGTTAATAATTCATCAAATGCGACTGATTTTGAAATTGAGCCGTCATAAAAGAATAAATCTATATACTTTGATTTATCGGATTTCGTAAAATATCTGTATGCTCTTGCGGGGTCTATATTGCCCCAGCTGACATCGCTCCAATTATCGTTAGAATTTAATTTTCTGACGCTTTTTGCCTGATATGGAGAAAGAATTGTAAATTTAATACCGCAGTCAATTAATGCTTCCAATGTTGCGTCATCGCATGCGGTTTCGGCAAGCCACATTCCCTC
>CANQZO010000094.1 GCA_947628355.1 Candidatus Gastranaerophilales bacterium
GTTCAAAAAAGAAGCGATGAACTGGGCAATCTTCCCGTTGATATGTATTTAGAAGGTTCTGACCAGCATAGAGGCTGGTTCCAGTCATCTCTTTTAACTTCTGTTGCTACAACAGGCATTGCACCTTATAAAACCGTTTTAACTCACGGCTTTGTATTTGGTGAGGACGGAAGAAAAATGTCTAAATCTTTAGGCAACTATATAAGACCCGATGACATCATTAAAAATTACGGTGCTGATATATTAAGACTGTGGGCTGC
This sequence comes from Candidatus Gastranaerophilales bacterium, assembly GCA_947628355.1. Lineage (GTDB taxonomy): Bacteria > Cyanobacteriota > Vampirovibrionia > Gastranaerophilales > Gastranaerophilaceae > Avigastranaerophilus. The sequence continues at coordinate 261 of CANQZO010000094.1, forward strand.
TTCCGTTGATTACAGAAATGATACCAAAATCGGTGATAATATTATTAAACAGCTTACGGAAATCTTTAAAAAGACAAGAAATACCGCAAGATTTCTTTTAGGAAACTTATTTGATTTTAATCCCGATACCGATTATGTTAAATATGAAGACTTAAAAGACATTGATAAATTCGCATTGCATAAACTTAATACATTTATTGAAAATGTAACTGACGCTTTTGAGGCTTATGAATTTTACAGATATTTTCAATATCTTCAAAACTTTGCGGCTGTTGATTTAAGTTCTTTCTATCTTGATATCGTTAAAGACAGACTTTATACAAGCGGTAAAAAATCGCTTTCAAGGCGGGCATGTCAAACGGTATTGTATGAAATAGCTCAAGCGCTTACAAGAATTTTAGTTCCGGTTATGCCTCATCAAGCGGAAGATATTTGGCAGAATACCCCGGAAAATCAAAGAGGCGGTTTAGAAAGCATACTGCTTTCCGATTGGTCGAAAGTTAATCCCGCTTGGAATAATCCTCAGCTTGAAGAAGAATTTACTCAAATATTAAAAGTTCGTGAAATAGTTACTAAAGCTATTGAACCTTTAAGAGCCGATAAAAAAATAGGTAGCTCGCTTGAAACTGCCGTTTATATTGTTTCTGATAATAATCAGCTTCTTAAAAAATATGAAACCGAGCTTTGTAATATATTTATTACTTCGCAGGCTTTTGTTGTTGGTGAAAAACCCGCAGATGTTCTTAATGAATATAGTGAAGACGGTTACAGCGTATATGTTACAAAGGCGCTTGGCGAAAAATGCGAACGCTGCTGGAAATACAGACCTTTAGGAAATCACAGCGGGCATGAAACAATTTGTGATGAATGCTATGAAGCAATTACACAATAATTAAAGAGCCGCTTATTAGCGGCTCTCTTTCTTTATATATTTCCTTGTAAAACTCGTTTTAATTTTTTAAGTGCAATTTGTAAATTTTGTGCATAACTGCTTTCGCCTGGGTTTAATGGGAATGAATCAATTGCCATAGCACCGCCTGGAGTTTTTTGAGCAACATCCAAGGCTTCTTTTGTAAATTTGTCAGTTATTTTATCATCTTTATTAAGGTAAAGAGTATATGTTGGTAGTTCTTTACTTTTAGTAAAAAGATCAAAACCGCCGCCATTAGGGAAAAACTTTTTATTCAAAGCCATTATTTCGGTTACATTTAAGTGTGCATCCTCAACTGCTTTTTCTAATGTTGCTCTTAATTCAGCATTTTCTAAGGCTTTGCATTCTCTTGCCTCCAGCATTTCATCTTGCACAGTTGAGAATCGGTTAAACATATTTATTGTCATAAATTTTTCCTTTATTTTTCTTTTAACTCTTTTAAATACAAAGGAAAATTTTTTTGATATTTTATTAAAACAAATTTTACAAAATTAATATTTTTATAAATCATATCTAAATAATGGTTTTACATTTTCTACCGTGCATAAATCTATGTTACAGTTTTTACTATTACTTTCATCTTGCGGTGTTTCTCTTCCTTGAGGACATAATGATTTATCCACAGGCGGACATAAAGGGTATTTACCAATATTATTACAATATCTTTTATAAGTCGGCTCTTTGCTTAATGAAGAACAAAATGCCTCTCTGTACGTAAAAATAGATAACGTACCTTTTTTGCCTTTTGAATCAACGCTATTTTCATTTTTTAAGTATTCCACACCGTAATCGCAAGACATATTTCCCGATGATTTTTTTAAGAAACATTCTGACGGTATTGCACTGCTTGCTCTATATCCGCCTATTTTATTGCCTGCTCCATCCGTTTCATATGCATATTCAATTGTTATCTCATGAGTATTGGGATCTTCTTTTTTGAAGTATGAGTTATAATTATATCCTTTTAATTTAGAATTTAAATATTGTAATGTTCCGCCATTGGGTAATTTTATATTATCAGCGGCAACTCCTAAAGGGTATACTTCTCCGTTATCCATTAATAAAAATGTTACAACATCCGGCGGTTTCCTAACCGATACAACTGCACTGTTCGGTTTTGAACTTCCGTTTAAATCTACTGCTATTAACCTGTATCCGTATATATCAGATACTTCACCGTTTTGAGTTCTTTTGGAAAGATAATATTTTCTTCCGTTTGTTGTTGAAAAATTGTTTTTTTCTTTATTAAAATCTATATTCAGATAGGGTTCTGTATTATAGGATGCCGTTTGGAAATTGTCGCAATCTTTTTTACCTTTGGTGTTTAATATCGATACCATAGCTCTGCAAAAAACTTTATCATCTGTATTGATTACGATTAATGTTTTTCCGTTTTTTCCTTTTATCGTGCTTGTTAGTTGTAAAATTTTTTCATCTTTTTCAAATTCGTCCAATAAAGGATTAGGCGATTCACCTGCTATCATTTCGGCTGCTATTTGTTTTATTGTATTAAATTCAAAATATGTAAGGGAGGCATATGAGGCTTTTACTATTTTTATTGCTTGTATTGACAGGGCCATTATTATCCCTACTATCATTAGTACAATTAAAATTTCCGCCATTGTAAATCCGTTTTTATTTTTTTGCATAAAGCGTTTCCTCTAAAATTTTAAAACATTGATTGTAGGTTTCTACTTCTATTATATCATTTAACTTGAGTATATTTTTATTAATATTTAAAACACTTTTATTTTCTTTTACTGCATAGACTTTTATATTGTCCGAGAAAATTTCGCGATAAGGAACGTTAGCGAAATTTTGGAGCGGCAACTTTAAAAGGTGAGCACTTGTACGGCGACGATGAGTCGGCGGCAAAGTGCGACACTGGATTAGATTATTTTCAACGGCATCGGCAACAATTGATGAGCCGAGTGAGTTATAAGGAACAATTATTGCTTTTAAGTCTTTCCTTGCTATATATTGTTCCACTTTTTTATAAGAAATTAACGGAGCATTTGATAACCCCAAAAGTATACAGGGTAAAAATGTAGGTGTTATATATTCCGCTGCGGCTTTTGGAGATACTAAATCTCCTTTAATTGTTACATCCTCAAATGCCGGTGCGTGAACGCAGGGAACTTTTAACTCTCTTGTTAAATAGTGAGATATTACGGCTTCTACACCCCCTACTATATCTACACCCTCTCCGTCTTGATAGTTATCTTCGGGCGGTTCTTCAAATTTACACACGACTGCAATAGCTTGAGCCCCTTGTTTTATTAAATTTTCTCCTGCTTCTTTTAATGTATTGTTATTCTTTACTCTGCCTGTTGAAATTCCGCTTGCAGCAGTATAAAATTCAACACCGCATTCTTCTTTTGTTATTTCATATCCTGTTATATTTACTCCGTATATTGTTTTTACGGCGTTTATAGTGTTTATATGTATATTTTTTACTTTTTCGGATATGCCTTTATCAAATATCACACCTATTTTATTATTTTGTGACGGAATTAAATTTAATTTTCCTTTTACAAATTCATTTAAACTCCACCCCTCAACATAGAGCATATTTTCTGTTATCCCCGAAAAACATGCCGCATTTACAACATTTGGGTTTACTATTACATTAAATTTTTGAGCAAATTTTTTTGCATACAAAGAAGCGTCACCTGCGTATCCGCCTATAGAAGCACCAATGCCGGTAGGTACTATAAACGCAATTAAAGGTTTTTCCCTGTTATAATTCAACATACTCATTTGCCTTAAGCACCAAACATTTTTGTCCTTGAGCTTCTATTAAATCTTTAAATTTTTCTGCATCCGCTTTTATGTTTGAAAATGTATTATAATGCATCGGGATTATTTCCATAGCAAAAAGCATTTTAGCAGCAATTGCAGCTTCTTCAATTCCCATTGTATAATATCCGCCGATTGGAAGCAGGGCGTAATAGGGATTATACAATTCTCCTATCAGGCTGAAATCGGGCATTAAGCCGGTATCTCCCGCGTGATAGATTGTTGTTCCCTCTATATCAAACAAATAGCTTACCGCAGGTCCGCCATAGGCTAAATCGGGATTTGAACTTGAATGCTGGGCTGATAATACTCTTACACTTCCCCATTTAAAATCGAGTTTTGCCCCAAGGTTAATCCCCATGGCTTTTGCACCTTTTTCTATGCAATAGTTCGCCAGTTCTACAACCGCTACTATAACGGCGCCTGTGTGCTTTGATATTGCTATGGCGTCACCAAGGTGGTCTAAATGCGCATGTGTTACAAATATATAGGTTATTCTTTTTTTCTTATAATCAAATTCCGCTTCCGCATTACCGGTTATATAAGGATCTATCAGTATTCCGTCCCAGTCTTTTTCGATAAAAAAAGCACTGTGACCAAGATATGTTAACTTACGCATATTATTCTCCCAGCCGTTTTTCTTTATTTTATCAAATTTGAAATATTATGGGAATACTAACAATTTAAAAATCTTTTAAGTTCTTTTATTATATTTTTTATTGTTTTTGTATTTGATATTAAAGACTCGGGGTGGTATGGAATATAGCTTTTTATTATATTGTCGGGAAGGGGTTCGCCCTTTTCCAATACGGAAATAATATATTTTATATACTCATCCTGCTCTTTTGCGTATTCCGAATCTTTCGCCCGTATATCTTCATCCGCTTCAAGATGACAAAGCGCATGAAAACTCGCAGTAACGGTTAAATCTTCACTGTCTTTCGGAAATATTGTTAATGCGTTTTTTATGCTTAATCGTTTTGTGATTACTCGTTTATATATTTCAGCAATTTTTTTTCGATTTTCGCTAAAATCTATACTTTCACGTTCATGCATTGCTTTTCTAATGCTTTCATTAATGAGCGCATGTCATTATTAAAATACTGTCCCGCAAGTTTATTTATTGCCGTTGCTGCCATTTCTTCACGGCTTTCCATAGATTTATAGCAAAACTTTTTTCCGCTTTTTTGGCGTTTTAGCAGATTTTTGTCCACTAATCTGTCCATTACCGTTTTTACTGTTGTATATGCTCTTTCGTTTCCGTTTTTGTTGATTTCTTGTAATACTTCATTTACAGAGATATTTTTTGTATTTATTCCGTTTTCTTCCATTGTCCATACGGCATTTAATATCTCGTTTTCCAGAGTCCCGTGTGTAAACGTCATTTAATCCATCCTTTTGTATTTAATTATTTATAAAATTTTTTAATTTTTAACTTTTTATTACTACTATTATAGCACTTGTTTTATTAAATTACATTATTTTGTGAAATTATGTTAATTCGTGAAAAAATTATTTATTTTTGCTTTTTTACACCTTTTGTAGCTTTTTGCACTGCTCATATATAATCCGAGCTTAGCCCTTGTTATACCTACATATATTAACCTGAGAGTTTCGTTTATTTGCTCCTGCTTTATAATTTCGGGTGTTTTTAATTCGCTTTTTTCCGCTAAGGACTTTATTGTCTGCATAAAGTGGCTGTTTCCTTTTAATTTTACGTTTTCTTTTTCCGTCGGATAATTTTCTTCATTTAATTGAGGAATAAACACATAATCAAATTCGTCGCCTTTGGATTTATGTGTTGTCATTATTTGTATTTCTGCTTCATTATGTGTTTCTTCTTCATCAAAAAATTTATATGAACTTAAAGGTTTTTGCCCTATATATTCAAGTTGTTTTATTATTTCTTCATTTGTATTATAGTTTTCGCTCAATCGTTTTATCAGTGCTGATATTATATATGTGTTTTCTTTTTCGATTTCGTTTTTTGCATAATATAATCCTGCCTTTAAGCCTATAATATCTATATTTTGAGTGGATTGATTTAACCAGTATTCCATATCCCAGTACAACTGCGCAAGTTCTTCATCCTCAAAATCGTCGGGAGATTTGTTTATAAAGGCTTCTTTTAAGCTGTTTATATATTCGCTTTTATCCGTTTTTAATATATTTATTGCTAAATCACTTATATTTTTATTGTTTAAAGGATTTTCCACAGCCTTTAGAAGTGATGTTATTATCCTGAAGATTTTTTTTCTTTCGGGGCAGTCGCTTCTTACAAGGGTTTTTATACCGTTATTTTGGAAGTATTCGTTATATTCATTCACCTGTGAATTGAGTCTTAAAAGTATTCCAACCGAGGCTTTGGGACTTTTTTTATGAATTTCTTTTATCTTATTTAATATATATAATTTTTCTTCAGCTTCTCTTTCAAATATGTTAAATAAGGGCTTTTCTTCGCTTTGCGGATTTTTATCCGTGCCTTGCATTTGAATGTAATAAAATGCATTTTTTAATTCATTGTTTTGGAATACTCTTTTTATAAAGTTATTTGCGTAATCATAAATAGGTTTTGCACATCTTTGTGATGATTTCATTTCTATTTTTTTATTGTTTGAGATAAATTCTTTAAATCCAAGCATATCGCTGTTAGTGAAAGTTGAAGTTATTGATTGGTTTATATCTCCACATCTTATTATATTTTTATGCTTTCCTGCCAGCATATTAATAAGATTTTGCTGGATTTGTGTTGAATCCTGCGCCTCATCTTCTATTATGTATCTGCATATATTTTGGTAATATTTTAATATTTCGGGGTTATTTTTTAATATTTTTACCGCGTAATACAGCATATCATCATAATCAATTAAATTATTTTGTTTCAGGACATTGTTATATTGAGTATAAAAATTTAAAAAATCATTTATTTCTTTATACTTTGAAGTTATTTTACTTCCGAATTCCGACAGTTTTACCGTTGATATACATTTTAAGTAACAGTCAAAATTATCATCGGATATTTTATTTTTTAATAAAAGTTCTTTAATTATTTTTTCTTTTAAATTATCATCGCAGATTTGGAAGTTCTCATCTAAACCCTCTTTTGTATAATTTCCGTTTTCTTTAATTATTCTTAAGGCAAGTCCATGGATTGTTGAAATATTGGGAAGATTAGTACAATCAGGCAGAGCATTTTTTATTTTTTCTTTAAAATTCTTAGCTGCCGACTCCATATATGTTAATACAAAAATGTTTTCGCCCTTTATCCCTTTTTGTATCATTTTTATTATTAATGCAAGTAAAATGGTTGTTTTCCCTGCCCCCGGCACC
>CANQZO010000095.1 GCA_947628355.1 Candidatus Gastranaerophilales bacterium
GCCCGATGAACCGGGGTTTATTGCGGCATCTGTTTGTATTTTATTTCGTTCGTAATCAATTCTTGAAACAATACCTGTTGTAAGTGTTCCGTTAAACCCAAAAGGGTTGCCTATCGCAAGCACTTTTTGTCCGACCTTTACAAGCGATGAATCTCCCAATTTTATCGTAGGCAGAGGCTTGGAGGGATGTATTCTGAGCAATACCAAATCAGAATTCCGATTAACTCCGTCCATTACCTCTGCTTTATAAGTTTCACCCTGCGAAGTCGTAACTTCTATATATGAAGCCTTATCCACAACATGAGAACTTGTTAATATAATTCCGCTCTTATTTATCACACAGCCTGTTCCGCTTGAAAGCCCGTCCATTAACTGAGCTTCTACAAGAACTATTGCGGGATTTATTCTCTCGTAAACCGTGACATTTATGAATTCATCGCTTTTATAATCACTTTCTTTTGAATATACCGTTGAATTTAAAGATATTCCGCTTATAACTGAAATAATCAGAATAAAAAGAACCGATAAAAATTTCCAGTGTTTAAACATAATCATTAACCCAAAATCTCTCTCTAACCATAATAATTAAACACTTGTTTCCCATACATTACATTAGCAATAAAGCGTGTAATTTTAACAATTAAAGGCGGTATTAAAACTTCAAATTAAGTATAAAATATTGTTATAACAGAATGTTTTATTTTATAATAAATTTAGAGGGAAAATGCTTAAAACGATTTTAAAAAGTAAACTGGTTAAGACTATGGAAAACATTGCGGGTGCAGAGAATGTATTAAGCGGCCGTGATGATTTGATTGTCTATTCTACAGATTCAACAAATATAATAAATCCCAAAGAAATGGCACAAGCTGTAGTATTTCCGCATTCAGCCAAGCAGGTAAGCGAAATAATGCAATATGCTTATAAAAAGTTAATTCCGGTAACTGCAAGGAGTGCGGGAACAAGTGTATGCGGAGCATGCCTGCCAAAAAAAGGCGGAATTATTCTTGATTTTTCAAAAATGAATAAGATTATCGAAATAAACAAAGATAATCTTTTGTGCAAAGCTCAACCGGGAGTAATAATTGAGGATTTAAAAAAAGCAGTTGAAAAATATGACTTATTTTATCCGCCGGATCCGTCGAATTTAAAAGTATCAATGTTAGGCGGAAGTATCGGATTGTGTTCGGGCGGACCTCACACTTTCAAATACGGTTCAACCAAAGATTTTATAATCGATTTAGAAGTTGTATTATCAGACGGAACTATAATTAACACGGGTTCTGACTGCTCTAAAAATGTTACGGGCTACAATTTAACTCAGTTATTTATAGGTTCGGAGGGAACTTTAGGTATTATAACGCAGGCAACAATAAGATTAATTCCTAAGCCCGAAGCTAAAAGAGTTATGCTCGCTTATTTTGACACTTTAGAAGACACTTCTAAAACAGTAAATGATATCATTTCAAATTTAATAACCCCCTCCGTTATAGATTTAATCGATAAAAATACGATAAATACAATCGAAAGTTTTTATCCTACAGGACTTTTAACAGACAAAACCGCCGCTCTGCTTATTGAAATTGACGGTTTTAAATCCGAATTAAACGAACAATATGAAAAAATAATAGAAATTTGTAAAAATAATAACTCCTCATACATTCAAACGGCGCAGACAAAAGAGGAGGAAGAAAAAATTTGGATATCAAGACGCTCGTCCTTTGGCGCTACGGCAAAACTTGCACCTAATGTAGTAACAGAAGATGTCGTTGTTCCGAGAAATAATATTGTAACGCTTGTTAAAGGAATAAGAGAAATTTGCGACAGATACGAGCTAAAAACCTGTATAATGGGACATATCGGCGACGGTAATATTCACCCTAACATTGCTCTTGATTTAAGAAACCCTGTTGAAAAAAATAACTTTTTAAAAGCAAAAAAAGAACTTTTTGAACTGGCAATAAGTCTTGGCGGAACTTTATCGGGCGAACACGGCATAGGAAGCGAAAAATCAGAATTTATAAATCTGGCATTAAACCCAAATTCAATAAAGATAATGAAGCAAATAAAAAAACTTTTAGACCCTAAAAATATTTTAAACCCAAATAAAATTTTTACGGAGGAATAATGACATACTGTATAATTCAAGCTACGGCAGCAAATGAAGAAGAAGCACAAAAAATTGCAAAACATTTGGTTGAAAAAAAGCTGATTGCATGCTGCAGTATTATTCCGAAAGTAACATCAATATACACTTGGAGGGGCGAAATAAGTGAAGATAATGAAGCCTTAATGATTATGAAAACCAAGACACAGCTTTATTCCCAAGCAGAAGAAGAAATAAAAAAACTTCACAGCTATGAAGTACCTGAAATAATTAGTATTCCGATAAATACAGGCAGTAAAGAGTATTTAAGTTGGTTAGAGGAACAAATATAAATATATTATGAAAAAAGTATTTATAATTAATTTTATATTATTGCTTCTCCTATATTTTCTTTTTAAATATTTGTCACTATTTTTCTTATTATCTTCAGAATTTTCAGGTAAAGATTTATTTATTACTGTTAATAAAATAATGATGGAAAAAAATTATGAAGATGTTTATAAAAATGTTAAATATCGCCCTATAGAAAATGAAAATTCCGATAATGCTCCTATTGTGATTTTAGGTTGTTCTTATGCTATGGGAGTCTCGATGAAACCATTGAATGATAATGAAACAATATCTTATATGTTATCAAAAATTTTGCAGGTAAAAAGACCCATATATAACATGGCAATTGGCTCTCAAGGTTTACAAGCAATGATATGGCAATTTACAAGTAGAAACATATATAAATATGTGAAAAAAGAACCGGTGTTAATAATTTATGTTTTAATCGATGATTCAATAAGAAGATTATATATGGAATGTTGTCCTTGGAATAAATCAGCTTTTTATAAAGATATTAACGGGCAAATTAAGTTAATTAAAAATCCTATATATTATTCATATATAAGTGCAATAATAAGAAATGTTTTATTTAAAAACAAGATTTATTACGATATATCAGATGAGGTTAAATTTAATTTTTTACGAAAGCATTTTTTATATTTAAAAAGTGAATCTGACAAGAAATGGAAAAATTCAAAATGGCTTATTTTTTATTATAATGATCAAAATGTAAATCCTTATATTAAAAATTTAGAAAAAGACGGATTTAAAGTTATAATTTTAAACAATATAGTTTCAAACGATTTTTATAAAAATCAAAAATATAGAATATCTGATAATGATAAACATCCGACTAAAGAAGCATGGGAAATTATAGTACCTAAACTATATGAAGAAATAAAAAAACAATACAATATATTATAAGGAGTTAAATTATTTTTGGTTTTTTAAATAAAGAAAAAGAACCGCAATATACCGTTAAAATGAGCTATGACAAATCAAAACCGTTAACAAAGCGAAATGTCATAGAGTTTTTGCGAGATTGCGGAATTGAAGTTAAAACAAACACAAAAGCCCGCGGCAACCAAGGTTTATATCAAAAAAACAGAATAGATTTATCGCGCAACATTAAAGATGATAAAGCAATATCGGTTCTCGTGCATGAATTTGCCCACCACATCCATTATAAAATTGACAAAGATTTTGTAAAAAACGGCGGTTCGCTTGAAAATTTATTTGATACAAAAGACATCAGTGAAATAAAATCAGAACTTGTGCAAGTTACAAGGCTGACTGATAAAAATTCGCGCTTAACCGTTTTTCTTAACGCAAAAGAAGAAACCGCAAAAACCATAAAGGGTATGCAAAACGCTATCAAACGTGATTATCCTAATTTTTTAAGGTCAAAAAAATTTTCGGAGTTTGAAAAAAAAATATATAAAAAACTCTGACGCTAAATACCTTGTAAAATATGATGCAATAAGAATAATTAAAGGATTTTTCATAAAAAAAGAGCATATTTTCACTGTTAAGAACCTTGAAAATGACTTTCCCGATATGCCAAAAGCATTTCAAATATATATAAGATTGTGTTCAATGCAGAGGAAACAGGCAAAATTGGCAAGAAGAGTAAATAAATTAAAAAAATATTATGAGAAGCCGACAGAACTTTTTGCCCGCTTTGTAACGGGATATTTTATGACACCCGAAACCATTGAAACAGTTGCTCCTATAACAGTTAAGCGATTTTTACATCTGCTTAATAACGGTTATTATAAAGAGCTGAAAGATTTATTTGATATATTTCAAAAAAAATATTAAAATCAGTTTATGAAGCAAGTAACCGCATACGTTCATACACATTGGGACAGAGAGTGGTATCGTGAATTTGATGAGTTCAGATTAAGGCTCATTGAAGTATTTGACGCTGTTCTTGAAATGTTAACAAGAGGCGAATTACCGTGTTTTTACTTTGACGGGCAAACGGCAGCATTAGAAGATTATCTTGAAATAAGAAACGAGAAACTGCCGTTAATAAAAAAATTAATAAAAGAAAAAAAACTGCGTATCGGGCCTTTTTATTGTTCATCAGACAGCTTTCTTGTTTCGGGCAGATGTTTGATGAAAAATCTTGAACTCGGTATAAAAAAATCAAAAGAGCTCGGCGAAACGGATTTTATAGGCTATATTGCGGACAGTTTCGGGCATAGCAAGGATATTCCGATACTGCTTAAACACTTCAATATTGATAAAGCCTGTCTATGGCGGGGCTTAGGGGATATACCTGCCGACCTCGATTGGAACGGAATAAAAGTAACAAATCTTATTCAAGGCTATTTTCAAGACTTTTTAAACCTTGATAAACCGATTGAAGAAAAAGCGCAAATGCTTAAAAAATACCTTGATAAAATATCCTTAAAAAGCGCTGATAATGTATTGCTTCCGATAGGAGCCGACCACCTTGCAGCCGCTAAAAACATAAAAGAACAAATAAAAGAATTAAATAAAATATATAAGGATTACAAAATTACACTTGCAACTCCGTTTGAATACTTTAAAAAAGCAGAAAAACGGCAAAAGGTAAAAGGCGAGTTTTTGGAAAATTCCCTAAACTTTATTCTGCCCGGAGTTTATTCAACAAGGCTTTATATAAAGCAGGCAAATGCTCATTCTCAACATATTCTTTCTGATATTGCAGAGCCTTTGGAACAAATTGCACGAAAATATTTTAAAGTAAAAAACAGAAGTGAAGAAATAAATTACGCATACAAACTTCTTACACAAAACCAAGCCCACGACAGCATATATGGCTGCAGTCTTGACAGCGTTTGTGATGAAGTTATTGAGCGGTTTAAAAAAGTTGATACAACGGCAAACGGAATTATTAAAAGAACAATCAGAGATTTATCAGACAGCAATGCGCCTTTAGCAGTAATAAATTTGTCAAAATACACATATACGGGCGCAATAAAAGTTATAACGGATAAAAAACTTAATTATCCAAAAATCGCGAGTTATAAAGGTTTTACCGAGGAAACACTTTATAACATAAATCAAATCCCGATAACAGAAGATTATACAACTTTATACGAATATTTAATTGATGTAAAAAATCTGCCCGCATTGTCTTTAACGCATATTGATAAAAAATATATATGCAAAGAAAAATATTTAAAAACAGGTAAAAATTTTATCGAAAATAAAAATATTAAGTTTGAAGTTAAACAAGGTAAAATTACGGTTACGGACAAGCAAACAAATAAAACATACAATGACTTTATTACCATAACCGATTTAGCCGATATCGGCGACAGTTATAATTTTGGAGCGCTGAAAAACGATAAACCCGTTAAAGCACAATTAAAATCGGCAAAATTAAAAACACAAAATCCCGTTTTTGCTTCAATGAACCTTATTTATGAAATAGATATTCCTCAAAAATCCACATCAAAAGGGAGAAGCAAAATAATCAAAAAGCATAAAATAAATATTGACGTAACTTTATATAACCAAGCAAAACATCTTGAATTTAAAGTAAATTGGGGAAATAAGAGCAAAGACCATATTTTAAAACTCGGCTTTAACTTAAAAGAAAAGATATATTCAACGGTAAATGAAGATTTGTTTTCAACCGTTGAACGCAGGTTTGACCCCGATTTTGACATAAATAAATATCTGCCCGCACCAAGAGGCATGGAAATAAAACCAAACACCTCTCCAATGCAGAGATTTATGATGACGCAAGGCTTCGGGCTTATAACAAAAGGGTTAAACGAGTACGAAATAATAAAAAACACTGTAAATTTAACCCTATTGCGCGCAACGGGTATAATATCAAACCCGCACAATCCGACTCGCGGGACTCCCGCAGGCCCGCCTATAGAAACACCAAAAATGCAGTGTTTAGGAAAAAACAAAGCTGAATTTGCACTGATTTTTACAAATTCCGAAAAACAAATGTATGCGCTTGCTGATACATTTTACGGAAGCTGTCTGACTTTAAATACAAATAAACCTGATACAAAATTTTAAGAACACAAAATACTTTTTAATTATTACCGAATATTTCCCCTGCTTTTTGAGCCTGTTTAAGAAGCCCATAGTAAAATTCAAGCTCATCTTCGGTTGCTTCATTCAATATTTGCATAGATTTTATATAAAACGGGTTGTCGTTTGCTGATACTTTTTTTAAATTCAATCCGACCTTATCAACTTCCAAATCAAGGGCGGATAAAACCTTGCTTAATGTAGCAAAACTGGGCTTATAAGTACCCAATTCAAGTTTTGAAATATGTTTTTCATGAACACCTGCCAGCTCTGCCAACTGTTCTTGAGTTAAGCCTTTAGCCTTTCTGATTTGTTTTAATTTTTTGCCAAAAGTATTGTCATTAGTCATGTTTTAACCTCTTATTTAATTTTAAAAGGATAGTAAAAGAAGTTTAACAACACACTCTGGTAATTTTTTATTAAAGTATCAGATACTTGATATTTTTATAAAACTGTATTAATATAAAAACGGAGTAATTTTTAATATAAAGGAATTAATTATGAAAAAGAAAAAAGTATTATTAGCATTATTGCTTTTTGTTTTAGCAATGTGTTTATATGCAGAATCATCAAAAGTTTATGCATTAACGCCTGATATTTATTTATCAACAGGTAAATCAAGTGATAATCCTAATACAACATCCGCCAGCTTTAGTGGTTCAACTGGTTCCACCGATATAACAGATTTCAATATTATACCTGATACTCTTACCAGCCCGAGTTATACAATAAAAGGAAGTGATTTGGTTGGTAATAGTGGCGGTTTTGGAAGAACTAATGTTACACCTGGATTAACCCGTGATGCATTATC
>CANQZO010000096.1 GCA_947628355.1 Candidatus Gastranaerophilales bacterium
TTAAAATAGTGTTGCCCGCATCAGCGAGTTTATTAATAATTTTAATCAGTTTATCAAGGTCATACCAATGCAGACCTACTGTCGGCTCATCAAGCAGGTAAAGAGTCTTGCCTGTTGCACGTTTATTAAGCTCGCTTGCAAGTTTTATTCTTTGAGCCTCACCGCCCGATAAAGTGGTAGAACTCTGTCCCAGCTTCATATAGCCTAAACCTACATCATTTAAGGTTTGAAGTCTGGATTTTATTTTTGGAATATTCTCAAAAAAGTCAAGAGCTTCCGCTATTGTCATATCAAGCACTTCGGATATATTTTTACCGTTATATTTAACTTCAAGAGTTTCTCTGTTGTACCTTTGCCCCTTGCAGACATTGCATTTTACGTACACATCTGAGAGAAAATTCATTTCAATTCTTGTAACACCGTCGCCTTTGCAGGCTTCACAACGTCCGCCTTTTACGTTAAAACTAAATCTGCCTGCACTGTAGCCTCTTACTTTTGCTTCCGCCGTTTTTGCAAACAGTTCTCTTATATGCGTGAAAACATCCGTATATGTTGCAGGGTTTGACCTTGGTGTTCTGCCGATAGGCGATTGGTCAATACAAATGACTTTGTCAATATTTTCAAATCCTAAAATTTTGTCTACCCCTTGAGGTTTCGGCTTATTTTTAAACAGTTTATGGATTGAATATTGATAAATAATATCATTCATAAGTGTAGATTTACCGCTTCCCGAAATTCCTGTCAAAACAACTACTTTTCCGAGCGGTATTTTTACATCAATATTTTTTAAATTGTTTTTATGAGCATTAATAACTTCCAAATAATTTCCGTTGCCCTCACGGCGTTTTTTAGGTACGGGAATAAATTTTTCGCCTGATAGATACTGTCCTGTTAAGGATTTTTTGCAGTTTATAATATCATCTAATGTTCCTTGGGCAATAATTTTACCGCCTTTAACTCCCGCATACAGCCCGATATCAACTATATGGTCTGCATTTCTTATTGTATCTTCATCGTGTTCAACCACAATTAAAGTATTTCCGAGGTTGCGAAGTCTTATAAGGGTTTTAATCAGCATATCATTGTTATATTGGTGTAATCCGATAGAAGGTTCATCCAAAACATAAAGAACACCTGAAAGTCCGCTTCCTATCTGCGTGGCAAGTCTTATCCTCTGTGCTTCACCGCCCGATAATGTTGCTGACATTCTGGCTAAATTAAGGTAGCTTAAACCCACATCAAGCATGAATTTTAGTCTTGCTCTTATTTCTTCAAGGATTTGTTTTGCTATGGTTAATTTGTAATCATCAAGTTCAAGATATAAATCCGAAAAGAATTTATAGGCTTCTTTTATGGATAAAAGGCAAACTTCATAAATATTTTTGCCTCCGACGGTTACTGCGAGCGGGAACGGTTTTAAACGTGCGCCTTTGCAGTCGTTGCAGGGAATTTGCGACATATAATCCTGTATTTGTTCTCTTATTTCGTCAGAGTTACATTCTTCATATTTCCTCATAAAATAAGGAATTACGCCCGAAAACGGTCTTAATTGAGTAACGTACCTTGTTCCGCCGAATTCTTTAAATCTTAACTTAACGCACTCGCCGCTGCTTCCGTACAAAATAATATTTTGATGTTCTTCGCTTAAATTCTCAAACGGAGTTTCCATATCAATTCCGAAGTGATTGGCGACCGATGTTAAAATGTCAAGATAGTACGGGTTGCCTGTTTTCGCCCAAGGGTATATTGCGCCTGCTTTTAGTGATTTGGATTTATCGGGTATGATTAAATCAGGGTCGGGTTCATAATGCGCACCTAAGCCCGAGCAGGTAGGGCATGCTCCGTACGGATTATTAAAACTGAATATTCGCGGTGCGAGTTCTTCAAAACTGATATTACAATTAGGGCAGGCAAGTTTTTCGCTGAAAATCATTTCTTTCCCGCCGATAATGTCAACGATTAACAGTCCGTCAGCTTTTTGCAGTGCAAGCTGGGCGCTGTCCGTTAATCTTGCTTTTGCACTTTCCTTAATGACGAGCCTATCGACAACAACTTCAATTGTGTGTTTTTGAGTTTTTGCAAGTTCGATTTCATCTTCGTCAAGGTTATAAACTTCGCCGTCAACTCTTACTCTTACAAAACCTTCTTGTTTTAATTCCTGGAAAAGATTAATAAATTCGCCCTTTTTTCCTCTGACAATTGGTGCAAGAAGTTGAATTTTAGTACCCTCGGGAAGTAAATATATTTTATCAACAATTTCATCAATGGACTGAGGCGCAATCTCACACCCGCATTCTGGGCAGTGAGGTGTTCCAATGCGCGCAAAAAGCAGTCTTAAATAATCGTAAATCTCAGTAACGGTACCGACGGTAGAACGCGGATTATTGCTTGTAGATTTTTGGTCAATGGATATGGCGGGAGATAATCCTTCTATACTTTCAACATCGGGTTTATCAAGCTGACCGAGAAACTGTCTTGCATAATTTGAAAGACTTTCCACATAGCGTCTTTGTCCCTCTGCAAATATTGTATCAAATGCAAGCGAGCTTTTACCCGAACCCGATATCCCCGTAAATACGATTAATTCATTTTTCGGCAGTTCAAAACTTATGTTTTTTAAATTATGCTGATTAGCTTTTCTGATAATAATTTTGTCGTTCATAAAAATATTATGACATAAAATTTATTGCTCGGAAAATTAATTTTCATATCTTGAGCCTTTTGAATTTGATACTTTTCTGCCGATGCTTTCAATTTTATTCTTTATGCAGTTAACGCAATGTTCGGGTGAGTCATTTATACAGCTTTTATTCGGATATATTTCATATTTCTTTCGGTAAGGAGCGGTTGTCATATTAATCATAACAACATTAGCGCCCGAATTAAGCGCAATAAGCCTGCCGTTTGGTCTTATTGTTTCCATTGCTGTGGTTGCGGGGATGTTAATATCGGGAAGCATTAATCTTGTAATAGCCATTGTTCTTAACGAAAGGTCAAAATTATCTTTTATATCATCTGCCAGCGGGGTATTCGGGTGCGCAATAAACGGACCTATTCCTACCATATCCGCATTTAATTCTTTAAAAAATAAAATATCATCTGCAATTGAGTCAATACTTTGCTCTTTTAACCCTGCAATTATGCCTGTTCCCGTTTCGTAACCGAGCTTTTTAAATTATAAAGACAATCTATCCTGTTATCAATACTCATATTCGGGTGGAGTTTAGCGTATAAATTTTTATCGGTTGTTTCAATACGCAGTAAATATCTGTCGGCTCCCGCCGTTTTAAAATCTTTATACTCCTCATACGAGCGTTCGCCGATACTTAAAGTAACTGCAATATCATATTTTTTGATTTTTTTTATCAATGAGCATACTTTACCGCTGTCAAAGAACATATCTTCTCCGCCTTGCAAAACCACGGTCTTATATCCTGCATTAACAGCTCTTTGAACGCAGTCAAGAATTTCATCTTCACTCAGCCTGTATCGCTCTAATTCATTATTATCCCGCCTTAATCCGCAATAAAAACAATTACATCTGCAAATATTTGTAAATTCAATTAAACCTCTGATATGAACTGAATTGCCCTTGTATTTTTCCCTAATTTCATCAGCGGTTTGAAAAAGTTTATCATCTTTGCTTTCAAGTAAATTTATTATTTCTGATTTTTTTAACGGCATATATTTTATACGGCAGTGCTTGCCATTTGAACAAGTTTTCTTTGATTGTTTTTAATACGCTCGTAAACATGCGGATTATTAATTTTAATTTTGCAGTTAACTAATTTATTTTGCAGTGAATTTAATTTTTTTTGAGCAATATATTGTTTATATTTTTCAACAGCCGTTAAATCACGCTGACCGTTAAGAATTTTATAAATAGGTTCTTCCAATGCAGAAGTAGTAATTTTTTTGTTTATGTATATTAAAGCAATTCCTGCGCATGCAAGTGCTGCTAATGCAGGAACGAGTTTATTTCTCTTTTTATCCTGTTTATAAGGATTTGTTGCTTTAACAGATTTTACATTTGAGTTTTTAAAATAAGTATTGTTTATACTATTAATGGGGAGTATTTTCATAAAACCTTCCTTGAAAAAATCTTGTAACTATATATTATATCACATTTTAAAAAAAAGAAAAGAGGTTTTAAATAATACCAGAAAATAGCCGTTTGGGCTAAAAGAAAAAGCAAGTATAATTTTTTATAAAAATGTGATAAAATAAACACAGAGTTTAAGGAAAATAAAATGAGCGGAGAACACTGGGCAGGATATATAGGTACATTACATGTGCATTGGGATACATTAATAACAATGTGGTGTGCTATGATTTTCATTATTCTGCTTGCGTTTATATTAACAAGAAAATTGGAAATAATCCCAAGCAGAGTGCAAAGTGTTGCAGAGAGTATAATGAAATTTTTTACGGGCAGTGTTTCCGATATTGAAAACGGTGAAAAACATATTCCGCTTGTAAGTTCACTATTTTTATTTATACTTTTTGCAAATTTAATGGGGCAGTTGCCGTTAAGATTAATACATTTAAAATCTGGAGAATTTGCCTCTCCTACCAATGATATTAATATGACTGCCGCTATGGCGGTATTGGTTTTATTTTATTATTTGTATCAAGGATTTAAGAAAAAGGGAATACACGCAATCTGGCATGGGTTTTCTTTCGCGGGGATTATAACCATGCTTGTTGATTTGCTTGAAATGATAACAAGACCTTTAAGTTTATCTTTAAGGCTTTTTGCAAATATATTTGCGGGAGAAATACTTGTATCTGCGCTATTGGGAATAATGGCAGTAGGACTGCCGATACCTGCAATGTTTTTTGAAATATTTGTAGCATTTATACAGGCATTTGTATTTATGATGTTATCCATAGCGTATATATCAACATCAGTATCGGAAGAACATTAGAGAAAAGGAGATAATAATGGAAGAAGTAAAAGCAATTTCGGATTTAGCACAGCTTGGTGCAGGTTTAGGTATAGGGCTTGCCGCGCTGGGTGTTGGTTTAGGTATCGGTATCGGCTTAAAAGGATTATTGGAATCTATTGCAAGACAGCCTGAAATGGCAGGAAAAGCATTTATTAACTTCTTGGTTGGTGCTGCTTTAGCTGAAGCCTGCGCTTTATATGCTTTAGTTGTTTCATTCAAACTTTTGGGTATGTTTTAACAGAGGCATAAAATGGAGTTCGATGCAACATTTATAATAGCTGCAATTAGTTTTGTTATTTTTGTTTTTATTATGAACAAAATATTCTATGCTCCTGTATTGAAGATAATGAAAGCAAGACAGGATTTTGTGGAAGAAAATTTTGAAACTGCAAGAAAGACAAAAGAACAAACAAAAAAGCGTGTTGAATACCGCGAGGGAGAACTTGAAAAATCACGCGAAGAAGCCCGCAGTAAAATTGCTATGCACTCTAAAGAGTTAAAAACAGAGCGTTCAAAACAAATATCCGAATATAAAAATGAACTCTATTCCAATATTTCGAGTGAACGCGACAACTTAAAAAATTCTGCCATAGAGGCAAAAGAAGTTTTAAAAGATTCAGTTGTTAATATTGCAAAAGAAATCTCGCAAAAACTTTTAGGCGACAGCATAAATGAAGATATGATTAACACTTCCAAGATAGAAGAATAAAAATGACAGATATTATTCAAACATTAATACAAACAAATTCACTTAATTTTATTATCGTTCTGGCGGTATTAATATTTATACTGTCAAAATTAAACATAAATGAAAAAATTAACAAACTTCGTGATGATATAAAATCATACGTTGATAATTCTACTTCGGAAAAAGCGCTTGCCCAAAAAGAACTTGAAGAAACGGAAGAAAAAATAAAACATCTGCCCGAGGAAACACAACTGATTGAAACAAGCGCCGAAAATAATATTAAAGGTCTTGAGCAAAAAATCAAAAAAGAAATCGAAGACAAAAAAAATGATATAAAAACTTCTGCGGACAGAATATTAAATTTGGAAATCAAACAGTTTAAAGCAAAATTAACATCAATATTATCAGAAAAGTCTGTAATACTTGCAAAGGATAATGCTATAGAACAGTTAAAAAACAATCGTGAACTTCATAATAAATATATTGATGAAGCAATAGAAGAAATAGGCAGGGTAAGTCTATGAAAACGGGAGATATAAAAAATCTTAAAATAGCGAGAAAATACGCAGACGCAATATATATGTCCGCAAAAGAAGCAAATATTGAAGAAAAAGTGCTGTCTGATTTAATTTTTACATTGGAAACTGTATCCGTAAATAAAGAGTTGTCTGACTTTTTATTAAGCCCGTTAATTAAAACGGAAGATAAAAAGGATGTAATTCAAAAACTGTTTAGTCCTCATACGGATAAAATAACAACTGACTTTTTAAATTTGCTCGCTGAAGCGCAAAGGCTTGATGCTTTAGGTGAAATAGTAAATAAATACAAAGACAAATTAAACGAAGCAAAAAATATAGAAAAACCGCTTGTAATATCGGCCGTAGAGTTAAATGATAGTCAAAAAGAGCGGGTAAAATTAAAACTGCAGGATAAGTTAAATAAAACAATAGAACCAGAATTTATTACGGATGAAACTATTATCGGCGGATTAATTGTCGAAATCAAAGACAGGACAATTGATTGCAGTTTAAAAACAAAATTTGAAAATATGAGAAAAGAATTAATAAAAGGAAACTAAAATGACAGTAATAAATCCCGATGAAATAACATCAATAATAAAAGAGAAACTTCAAAATTATGAAACAAAACTTGAGGTAAAAAATGTCGGTGTTGTAATAGAGGTAGCAGACGGTATATCAAGGATATACGGGCTTAGTAATGCAATGTCATCAGAACTTGTAGAGTTTGAGGACGGCAAAGGAACTCTGGGTATAGTGTTAAACCTTGAGGAAGATAATGTCGGGGTAGTAATATTAGGTGATTACACTCATATAAAAGAGGGAATGAGCGTAAAAACCACGGGAAGAATAGCATCAGTCCCCGTAGGTTACGGATTATTGGGCAGAATAATTGACCCGACGGGTGCGCCTGTTGACGGCAGAGGTGATATCAATTATGAAAAAACAAGACCGATAGAACGTGTAGCCCCCGGGATTGTTACGAGGAAATCAGTTTGCGAGCCTTTGCAGACAGGTTTAACTGCAATAGATGCGCTGACTCCGATAGGCAGAGGTCAAAGAGAACTTATAATTGGCGACCGTCAAA
>CANQZO010000097.1 GCA_947628355.1 Candidatus Gastranaerophilales bacterium
GCTCTTCAGACTTATTTAATACAAGGTTTTGGATGCCGATTTCTTCAAGCTTACATTCGCCATTAGCAAAAGTAATATCTTTATCAACACTTGTGCGGTGTTTATCGTTATCAAAAATATTAATTGTATAAATATCTGCACCGCCTGATTCTTGCAAAATCGTTTCAACAGCGTCAGGAAGTGTAAAGCCGTCTATATTATTACCCAAATAACGGACAGATTCCGTATCATTTGTTATATGCGGAAGTTCTTCATCGACTTCGGCTAAATAAGTAGGAGCAGTACCGATTATAATTACATTTGATATATCCGCTTCATTTATAATGAAGTTAGAACTCTTTTGTTCAATGGTTTCTGCACCATGTAAAAAATCACTCATTTTTATCTCCTTTTATTAAATTGCCTCTTTTATAAATTGAACTTTGCCGATTATCTCTGAACAGTTCGACAAATCCGGATAATTATCAATTAACGGGAAGGTTATTGTTAAACTGACGCTATACCAAAAATCACCGTCTATTACATCTTCATAATTAATTGAGGTTATTCTTAACTTTTTATTTAAAATCGGAAGCCCGTTTAGTGCTTTTTTTAAATCTTTTATTTTTGTATATGCTTCTTCGTGCCTGTTTATATAGCGTAGTGCCATAAATACCGTAAAATTATATGTTTCCTCTTCTTTTACCGCAATTGCCGTATGCTGGTCAGCCATTTTTGAGCCTTCGTATCTGACTAAAAAACATCCATTGTGTGAAAAGAAGCTAAATTTTTCAAAATCAGCGGGGAAGCTCTCAACTTCAAAATTTTTGAAGGTTTCTAAAAGCTTTATTTTTATTGAATTTTCGATTATTTCTATCATTAATTTTTGTCCTATAAATGGAAGCTATTCCACATTTCATCTTTAAATAATTTTGAATTTTTATCAGTATTAGTTACTATCATCTTTGCACTTGGAGTTACTTCTTTATCCTCGTGCTCAGAGGGTAAATCGAGTATCATTTCTTCCTTTTTTAACGAAATTAAAAGTTTTTTTGCTTCGTCATATCCGTTTTTTATATGCTCCGGCATTTTCTCCGGGCGTCTTGAATAAAGCCTGTATGCAGCAATATCTGTTGATATATTTTTTATTATTTCCGGAATAAATTTGAGTGGAAGCTTGTATTTATTTCGTAAATAAGAGTTTATGAGCTGGGCGGCATATTCAATTGAACTTGCAATTTTCTCAACATTAACGGTATCCGTCGGATACTTATCATTTGTTAAATTGATAAGCTCACGTTCAGGAATGATATTAATTAAGTCTTCAAGTGTTGAATATGCCATAAAACTCCTTTTAGTAGGTGAAGACACAAACTGGAAATGATGAATTTTCCGTTTTGTCTGTAACCGTTCTTTGGTGCAGCGGCACCTTTAAAGTTTGGTTTAACTTATTTATATTTAATCCAACTTTGAACCGGCTCTGCCGGCAATCTTTGATTGCACAGGCAGACTAATTCTTTAATACATCTTTTAATAAGAATCCACAATCAGGGGCTGTAATCAAATATAAAGCTCTGTAATACGCTTTAATAACATTAGCTCCTTTTACACCTCTGTCTTCGTCAAAGTATTCGCCGACAGTTATATCTTCAAGCATCGCATGATAGCCAAAGCTTGTGCCAAATTTAGTATTTGCGTTTTTATTGACATAAAGAAGTACAATGTCATCGCTCCAGCAGGCTTGAAGGTCGGCAGGATTACCTTTTTTAGCAATATTATGAAGGCTTTCTCCGACAAGAATATCATCTACTTCGAATAGATTTTTTAATTGTTCTTTTGTTGCAACACCTGCTTTTTTGCCCGAAACTCCAACGGCATCGACAATATATGGATTCATACTTAATGCAGAGAATGCTCTTCTTGAAGTTACAATTTTATTCGGTTTGTAAAACATATTTAAAGATGCTTCTTTAATTATTTTTAAAGCATTAACGTCATCTTTGTTTATTTTTTCGGATTCTTCTAACTCTTTGAAATTAGTACCGTATGTTTGTTTATTATTTAATATTTTTGCAAGAGTAATTTCTTTTCTTAAAAGCATCAAATCAGTTAACTGGTTTGTGGCTCTTTCTTTTAAGTCTATTTTAGCTCTCGACTGTTCGTTTTCTTCCTGTTCGGCAACCGAAATAAACTCTTTTAAAGAGTGATTTTCAACTTTAGCCGTATCTTCTTTTCCTCTTTGTTCAACTTCGTTGGAACGTCCTTTTTCGCCAATTAGGGTTTCAGGCACGGATAAAAAGTCTCTTTTATCAAACTTTATATAAGAAAATGACTCTGTATTAACGGGGACTTTAGGTAAAACTTCATCTGCAATACATGTTTCGTTTCTATATGTTTGTGAAATAGCCGTTAATTCGGGATTTAGCTGAATTCTTTTTTCTGACATTTGTTATCTCCTTTAAATTATTCACTAATTACTCTTTGATTTACAACTAAGGCCTTTATGACATCGCCTTCTGTTGCATCTTGCAAAGCTATCGCTCCGATATTATCAGCAAAAGTCGCTTTTACGGCTTTACCTTCTGCATCTGAAGTTAAGGCATCACCTGCCGAAAAACTTCCACCCGATAAAATTTCAGTAATTTCACCTGCGAGTGCTACATCTGTTACGTCATTTTCAGTAGAATATACCCCGTCATTTATACCGATAATATTATCAGTTCCGGCAGCGGCGGTTTCTACCGTATTTTCTTTTGAAAATTTAACAAATCTGTATGCTTCAATAGCCTTTTCATTTTGAAATGATTTCATTTATTTATCTCCTCTTTTTTTCACAATATCCATAGCTTCGGATGATTGAAGGTCAATTCCCTTTTGTTTATATTCTGCCTGAACTTCAATAATCGCATTCTTGATTGACTCTACGTCTTGAAAATCAATGTTATTGCTGTTATTGTCCGCTTTTTTATGAGTTGCGATTTCTTCAAAATTCATTTGCGTTAAACCGCTGATAAATTCTTTCAACATTTCAGCTGCTGTCTTTTCAGTCTTTTTTCCGGTTTCATCTGAAAATTCAAAAGGACTGTAAGCGTTGCAAGCTTCAAGTATGTTGATTACACTTTGTTTTTGTGAGGGCAGTAAATGTCCCTCTTTTATTGCGTTTTCGCAAAAATCTGAAAACTCTTTTTGCTGTTTTTCTTTTTCATTTTCAGCAATTTTGGTTTCAAGATTTTTTATTTCTTCTTGCTTTTGATTTAATTCTTCTTCTTTTGCCTTAATTTCAGCTTCTTTTGCTTCAACTTGTTTTTGTAAATCTTCTTCTGTCATATATACTCCTTTTTTTTGATTGGTTTGTTCCATTTCCGGCTCACTTTTTTCCGCAAATTCGTATTTAAAATCAATAACTATTTCGTTTTCGGTTTCATCATTAAAACAAAATTGTTCTAATCCTTTTATAGCAGGAGCTTGCCCGCCCAAAAAAGCAACATGTCTCAGAATTAAGTCAGGGGTGAGACTAATTGAACGGGTTTTAAACAATCCTTTATTTGCTGCCTCTTTAAATTCATTTTGAACATCTTTATACGCAGCATAAAGGCTATTACCTACTATTTTTAAATTTTCTACCCAGCCGTATGCAGGGCTGTTCGTTTTTGGATGACCGCAGCAAATTGGAACATCCGGATTTTTATTTTCAAAATTTTCTTTGATTGTTTTTAAATCATCAATAGTCCAAACTCTTTCATTACCGTTTGAATCTTTGTGAACACCTGTTTTAAAAATTTCGCACCACTTCATTTGAATTCCTTTTTTTTCCAAGGTTATTGTCTATTTTTTTTCGGAAATTTTCATCTTAATAAAATTAAAAATTAAATATATATATATAATTAATATTTTTAATTATATTGATTTTGTTATTAAAAACGGTCATTCTTGAGCTAAACAAATGAAAGCAGCCGCAAGCTGCCAATTGTGCGTTGCAATTAAAAAAGGAGGAATTTATGTAATGCCCGTTGAAATAACTGAATTCTTAAAAATAGCCGGAACCGGAGGAATGATTTTTGTAATTTTTTACATTTATCACAAGTCATCAACCGAGCAGATGAATAAAATTATTACCCAAACTTTTGATTTGCTCAAAATTATGATTGAGCAAAATAACTTGCAAATAGGCTATTTGCAAAAAATCGACACAAAAATAACGAACAATTTATGGTGTCCATATATGCGAAAAAGAAACGACAAAAACGGAGAAAAAATAAATGAACCCGATAATTTCTAATCTTCAGATTGAACTTTCAAAATCCAATAAGGGTTTTAAAGAGCTGCAAATAAAAGCAATTAGGCTTATGAACGAATTACAGTCAAACATTAATCCTTACTTTGGCGACGATTTTAATGAAATTAATGCCGCTGAAATTGAACAAATAGGAGATGAACTCCTTGAGTGCAAAGATCAAGCAATAAAATTGCAGCAAAAAATTAACAAACTAAAAGGTGATTTGGGTTATGGCGATAAAAGAATCTCATAAAATTTTAGCCGGACAATACTTTATCGAGTATCAAATGTCTGTTGCAGAAATTGCAAGAAGGCTTAATATATCCGAGAAAACTCTTCACAATTGGAAAAAAGAAGGAAATTGGGATAACAAAAGATCCCAATTTTTAAAGTCTCAATATTCAACAAATCAAACACTCTATGAGCTTGTACACCTTATTGCTACTAAAGCGGTTGAAGATTTTAAAACAGACGGTACTGTTCCTGACCAAAAAACTTTATATTTTATTTCCGCAATGAGCGATAAATTACTCAAATTAAAGGCATACGAGCAGTCGCAGGCTGAGGAAAAACTTGAAGAAATTAACAAAAATCAAGCTGAAAATAAACCTGAAATCAATAAAGAAGATGTATTGGATAAAGTATTTAAGGCACTTATGGAGTAATGAATAAAGAAGTTTCTAAATTTTTCATAAAATATCAAAAAGATTGGTTAAATGACCATTCTCAAATTAAGCTTGCTTCAAAATCAAGACGTATAGGCTTTACGTGGATTCAATCTTTTGAAGATGTAAAAGATGTACTCAGCCTGAAAATAAGAAATAAACCTTGTGATGTATGGTATACCTCGGCTGATATTTCGGCAGCAAAAGAATATATTAATTATTGCAAATTTTGGGCAAAAGCCTTTAATAAAGGGGTTGAAGATTTAGGCGAAATTATAATTGATGAAGAAAAAGGCATTAAAGCTTTATCTTTGGAATTTGAAAATGGTGCAAGAATTAATGCAATATCGTCAAATCCATCGGCTTTCCGTTCAAAAGGCGGAAAAGTTGTTATTGATGAATTTGCGTTTCATAAAAATCCCGTTGAATTATGGAAAGCGGCAAGACCTGTTATTACTTGGGGTTATCCTCTGAGGATAATATCCTCATTAAATGGCACAAATAACCTGTTTTATAAATTCATTGAAAAAATAAAAAAGGGTAAATTAAACTGGTCGCTGCATGAAGTTGATATTTATAAAGCCGTCAATGACGGGCTTGTTGACAAAATTTTCGGCAGAAAAACAACAAAACAAGAAAGAGAAGCTTGGCTTAACGATTTAAAAGAAAGCTGTGGAGATGAAGTTACTTGGCAGCAGGAATTTTGCTGCATCGCAGTTGATGAAACAAGTTCATTTATCACTTATGACTTAATAAATACTTGCATTGAAGATACCCTTATTGATGATTTATCCAAAATTTCAAATGATTTTTATTTAGGCTTTGACGTTGCCCGAAAAAAAGACCTTTCTGTTATAGCCGCATTGGAAAAAATGGGAGCTGTTTTTTATTTAAGAAAGAAATTTGAACTAAAAAATGTCAAATATGCAGAGCAAAAAACACTTGTAATGAAGCTTTTATCAAACCCGAAATGCCGTAAACTTGCTATTGATGCAACGGGCATAGGCAATCAAATGGCGGAAGAATTAAAAGAAGAATTTGGTTCTCGAATGGTTGAACCGATAATGTTTGCACCGAGAATTAAAGAAGAAATGGCTTATAAACTTTTATATGCGTTCCAAGACAGAAACATAAGATTTCCCGATGATGAAGATATAAAAAATGATATTCATTCTGTAAAAAGGCTGAATACAACCGCAAACGGCATTGTGAGGTTTGATGCAGACAGAAGCGAAACAGACGGACACGCTGACCGTTTTTGGGCATTTGCTCTTGCTATTTATGCAGGAACTAATCAACCATATCAAAAACCAGAAGTATTATATAAAAAAAACAATAATTATAAGTTTTTGACAATGAATTTAATTTAAAGGGCATAGGAGGCATTTTAAGAGGCTTTAATTAAATAAATGTAATTTTATATATAAACAAGTTAAAAAATTAAAATTAAAATGAGTTAAAAAGGATTTAAAACGGATGAAAGGCATAATATGATATTAGATTTTTTAAAGAAAACAAAAAACAAAATAAACGGCATAATAAATTTTTCAAAACAAAAATATTTATATGACGAATGGGCAACAACAAAAACGGTTGAAGGCTTTTTTTCCGTTATCGATAAACTTCCAAACCCCGATATTGTATTAAAAAAAGCAGGTAAAAATATCAGCGTTTTAAGGAACTTAGAAAATCATTATCAGGTAGGTTCAGGCATTGAGCAGAGAAAAGCAGGAACTCTAAGCTCAGAGTGGATATTAAAAGAAAATAACTCGGACAACAAGCATTTTGAATTGTATGATTATATATTTAAAAATATTGATATATATTCATTAATTAATAATATACTTGATACTCCGCTATATGGTTATGTTCCGATTGAAATAATTTGGCAAAAAATAGGAGAGTATATTATTCCCGAAAAACTAACCGCCAAACCGCAAGAATGGTTTTATTTTAACGCAGACGGCGAATTTTTTTTTAAAGATAAAAATGAGGGCGGAAAAAAGTTGATTGATTTTAACTCTTATAAATTTTTGCTGCCAAGAAATAACCCCTCATACACTAACCCTTACGGCAAAGCCATTTTAAGCCGTTGTTTTTGGAACGTTGTTTTTATTAATGGCGGTATGGAATTTTGGGTAAAATTTACTGAAAAATATGGAATGCCGTTCACATACGGAAAATATGACCGTTCAATGACTGATAAAGAAAAAGAAGAATTCTTAAACGCACTTGTCAATATGGTGCAGGCAGCTGCAGCTGTTATT
>CANQZO010000098.1 GCA_947628355.1 Candidatus Gastranaerophilales bacterium
GGTGTTTTTGCATATTCGGCAGATGATAATGTCGGAGAGGTTATGCAGTTTATCAGTAATCAACCTGAATTTTTGAAGCAATATGCACTGGAAAACGATTTACCTTTTGTTGTTTTCGGTAATTAATTGTTTTATTTGCGGATGTTAAAAATTACGTAATATTATCAAAAAAAATTATTTTTGGTTTTATAATTGACATATATAAATGGAGGAATATTATGAAAATCATGTTTAATCCTATAAGAATATCTGCATCAAATAATTTCGGACGTAAAAAAATTGAAAAAGCGCCTAAATCCGAACCGAAAAGTAACAGTCAATACAGTTCTGATATTGATCCTGTTCTGGCATACAGAATGGATCATAAATCATATTTTGATGAATATACAAAAGGTTTAATTGAAGCAGGTTATGAAGCAGTTGCTTCAGATGAAAAAGCATATCAACATGCAAGCTGCCTATACAGCCACCGAAATACTTAATATTTTTATAATAAATATATTAAAAAAGAGGGATAAATCTCTCTTTTTTGTTTTTATATTTTTTAAATAATTATTCTTCAACAGCTTCTTGTTCATCCGATGAAGTTTCATCGCCCTCAATATTTGCCATATCTTCTTCATCAACGGCATATTCTTCCTGTTCTCTGATTTCTTCAGCGATTTCATCAACCTCATCATCATCAACGTCTTGAGTTTCATCCTGCCTGCTTTGGTGTTGAATTTCCATTTTTTCAGCCTGTGACTCACTTTTAATATCTATCTTCCAGCCGGTTAATTTGTGAGCAAGTCTGACATTTTGTCCGTCACGGCCGATAGCAAGGCTCAATTGGTCGTCGGGTACTATAACAAATGCTTCTTTTGAATACTCATCATCGGCTAAAATATCGACGGATACTATTCTTGCGGGCGACAGTGCATTTACTATATATTCAACGGGATTATCGGAATATCTTACGATATCTATTTTTTCATTTTTTAATTCGCCGATAATTGTTTGAATACGGCTTCCTCTCGGGCCAATGCAAGCGCCGACAGAATCTACATCGGGGTCATTGCTGGTAACCGCAATTTTTGTTCTGTATCCTGCTTCACGTGATATTGATTTTATTTCAACAATTCCGTCTTCAATTTCGGGGACTTCAAGTTCAAAAAGTTCTCTTACTATTTCTGCGTGTGCGTGAGATACTATAACCTGCGGGAGTCTTGATGTTTCTTTTACGTTCAAAACGAATACTCTTATACGATTGCCGGGTTTATAATATTCTCCGGGGATTTGTTCTTTTTGAGGCATTATAGCATCTGTTTTGCCGATATTTACTATTACATTACGGTTTTCAACTCTTTGAATAATACCTGTTGTTAACGTGCCTTTCTTTTCCATAAATTCATCAAGAACAAGTTTTCTTTCAGCTTCTCTAATTCTTTGAGTAATAACCTGTTTAGCACTCTGAGCCGCAATACGTCCGAAGTTTTCGGGAGTAACTTCAATTTTAACTTCATCTTCAAGTTCAACTTCATCATCAATTTCTTTCGCGTCTTTTAAAGAAATTTCTAAATCAGGGTCTTGAACTTCTTTTACAACAAGTTTTGTTCTGAATACACCGATTTCACCCGATTGTTCATCCAAAATGGCTTCAACATTCGGAGCGTCTTTTTGCTTAACGTGTTTTTTATACGCAGTAACCATTGCGTCGCATAAAGAAGCGACAATAACTTCTTTTGTTATTCCTTTTTCTCTTTCCAGTTCCTCGCAGGCTTCAAATAATGCCGTTCCGATTTTAATCATTTTTCTTTCTCCTATATTTCACTAAAATATAATTTTGCAGATACAATATTATCTTTTTTTATCAATATATTTTGTTTATCCTTATACGCAAAAACCGTCAAGCCTTCATTTTCATCAAAGTCAACAATTTTTGCGACAAATTGTTTTTCTCCGCTTTCATCAATACTCTCTTTAAGTTTCAAATTAATATCTTTTCCTTTAAAGATTAAATATTCTTTATCGGATTTAATTTTACGTTCAACCCCGGGGGAGCTGACTTCCAAGTAATACTTAAACGGTATTAACTCCTCCAAAAAGTCAGATAAACTTCTTGAAACTCTTTCACAATCATCAAGATTAACATCACGCTCGGTTGAATAAATAAATATTCTTAAAAACCACCTGTGATTTTCCTTAACAAGCTCAACCTCAACAGGTATAAGCCCAAAGCGCATAAGGGTATTATCAATAACGGGCAGGATTTTTTCCAACAATTCGCGTTTATTAACGTACTCAAAAGTATCATTTTTCTCTGAAGAATTATGTCTTTCTTTTGACATGATCTAACCTTCCTTTCCGTTAAACTCTCAACTAAATAAAAAAGAAACGGGAAACCGTTTCTCTAATCAACATAATATTATAATAACACAATTTATTTTTTTTTAAAGTAAAGATTTATTTCATTATTTTTAGTATAATATTACATTATGAAATCAGTAAAAGAATCGGTAACAGAAACAAAAATAATAGAAAAATTAAAAAAGTACCCAAAGTGCAGCGAGCTTGTAAAGTATATTTTTCAAGATATCGAACTGCAGGAAATGCAGGAGTACGCAAATAACGTATCAATAAAAAGACTGGGGTTTAATGACCATGGTCCCGTTCACATGAGGCAGGTGGCAATTAATTCGATAAAAATGCTGAATATATTGCACGAAGCGGGAATACCTACTTCATTAGAGCAGGAAGAAATAGGAACTTTTGAAGACAGTTTGTGCGCAGTTGTCATTGCAAGTTTAATGCACGATTTAGGAATGATGATAGGCAGACAAGGTCATGAAGAAATGTCCGTAATGCTTGCACTGCCTCTAATAGATAGAACTTTAAATGCAATATTTAAAGATGATATTCATAAAAGAGTAGTAATAAAATCACTGGCAATAGAAGCAATAATCGGGCACATGTCCTCAAGGAAAATTCACTCGATAGAAGCGGGAATACTCTTAATCGCAGACGGCTGCGACATGACAAAAGGCAGAGCAAGAATACCAATGGCGATTAATACCACACCAAAAGTCGGTGATATTCATAAATATTCGGCAAACGCGATAACAAAAGTTAATATTCAGCACGGTGAAACAAAACCGATTAAAATAGATATAGAAATGTCAGCTCAGGTAGGCTTTTTCCAGATTGAAGAAGTATTATTTACAAAAATAGACTCAAGCCCCGCAAAACAGTTTATTGAATTATACGCAGGCGTAGAGGGCGAAGAAAGAAAAAGATATTTATAAATTAAAATCAATAAGCTCATCCATTTTAGAGCATAATTCGCTATATCTTTTTTTATCGTGAATATAGTTATAACCTAAAACGACTTCCAATGAAGTTGCGGCAGAATGCAGAGCTTTATTAATTCTTCTGGCGCTTGAGGTGGGAATATTTCTTGCCCTGCGGGCAAGTTCAAGCTCTGGAGGAGTTAAAAACGGAGTAAGTTTTTCCAATAGTTCCGATTGAAACCCTGCATTAACAAAATGAACTGTATATTTATGCAGTCTTTGAAGATTTGAAGTAAGCATAATAGTGCGTTCGCGTATAAATACTTCATAAACCGCGTCTCCAATATGTGCATAATTTTTAATATTAAGTTCGCGCATAACAAACTTAATTATATTACAAATTTTAATTATTTTTATAAATACAAGTCTCTATTTGTTTTATTAATTCTTCAACATCCGAATCCGAAAACAACTTTGAATCAGCATTTTTTATAGTATCTTGTGCCCTTTTAATAACCTCATCAAAAGTATTTTTAGGATAATTTCTCGAGCCCCATGCAGTAAGCATTCTTCCGCTTCCATCTTTATTAATATAGTATGTCTTTTGGGCATCAAACCAACCAATCCTGTTTGATGACAATATCAAAGCACCGCTATGAGGGTCAATTTCTCCATGGTATTCATATTCTTTCTGCGTTTCTCTTTTAATGTTGTTGGCGGTTGGAGTGTTCAATATTTGTGGCATTTTTGCATCGTCGATATTCATTCTACATTCCTTTTTAATTATTATATCCTAACAGTTCAGCAATTTTAGCAACGGTGTTAGGGAAGTATCTGACAAGATATTCACTTCTTGTTTCAACTTGGTTTATATTAATTCCATATGTCGTCATAAGCATATTAGCTTCTGCAACAAGCTCGGATAAACCAGTGCTGCAACTTCCACCTTTTTGTGGTGAGAAATATTTTATAATCTCTTGTGCCAAATCCGGATACTTTGCCATAAATGACTTAAATTCTTCATTATAAATATCAATAAGTTCTTTATTAAAGGATATTTCCCCTCGTAACAAATGACCAGTCTCATATGTCGCAAAATCAATAGAATGACCTATTTCATGTGATAACATTCCAAGGTTGAACCCTGTGCTTAAAGTATGATTCTTATAACTATATAAGCTATTTGAACTATCTACAAGATCTATTTGTGAGAAATTAGAAAGATTAATTAACAAGTCAGCAGGCATAGTTTTTACAAATTCAAAGAACGCTCTTTGCATTGTTTCTTCATCTCCGAAAGTGGTTTTCTGAAAATTGTTATTAGGGTCATAAGGTGAAAGTTTACTTTGAAAATCTATTGTTACGGAAGAACCATCATCTTGTGTTACGGTTACAATCATAGTATCTTCATCAAATGAAGCTGTATATTTCTTTCCATTTATCGTTGTAGTTGTTGTTCCGTCAGAATTTTTACTCCAGCTCCTTTCAATTGAAAGCAGCTGCTTACCTTCCGTATCTGTTATGTCATATTTATACTTAGATGATATTATTTCACCTGTTTCATCAACTTCTTGTGTATAATTTCTGCTGATATTAGAATTTTCATATTCATAATTTTCTTGGTATTGTGTTACTCCATTTTCGGATGAAACAGAAGAAAGAACTTGCCCGCCTTGAATTGTTCCGTTTTCTATAGCTTCAATTACATCCATATTTTCAGGATAATCACTTAAATCATATCTTGTTGTTTCATATGCACCTTCAAGAGTTTCTGATGCTTTAGTATATAAAATATAACTTGGCTCACCGTCTTCGTTATTTACAATTTCAATTTGCGAAGCAATATCACGTCCATCATTAATTTTATTTAAAATCACGGTTCTATCTTGACCATAATACCAAGTTTCAGTTTTATCACCTTGTACCTCGGCAGTACTTTTATTAATTGTACCATCCGGATTAATTATAATAGTTTTTACTACTTCTACAGCCTCACCTGTTATTGTTTTTGTATCAATTACCATTCTTGCAATAAATTGAGTTCCTGCACCATTTTGCAGTGGCTTAGTGAAAATATTATATCCTTGTTTTTTTAAATCCATAATTTCATATTGTTGTTCTTTAGGTAATGTCATTAACCTTTCTAACAATTCATAATTTGTAATGCCGGCATTTAAATAGTCCTTAAGTAAATTAGTCAATTCCTCCGATGAAGAAATTTTTATAATATACTTATCATATCTTGAATCATTTTCCACCCCACTCATTCCAAACTCTTTACCAAGTTTCTTTAAAATTATAATCCTTGAAATTTGATCTTTGTCCATTGAACATATTTCTTCAAGCAAATCGATATTTGTTATACCTTCTCTTATACAATCACTGACTAAAGGTAATTCGTCTTTTGCCAGAGTAGATATCCTGTCTATATCATTAAAGTTTATTGTACCATTTTCCACACATAATTTAGCGAAATCAGTAATCTCCTTAGACATAGAAAATTTTGCAATATAATTTTCATAATTAACACCCTGTTTATTAAAAAACTCTTGTAAGTCTATGGCTCTCGTTAGTTGGTCTTCGGATGACGTTATTTGAACCAAATCTGAAGTTATACCTGATGTTACAGCCTTTACAGCTCTTTCATAAATTACCCGGGATTGAGAAAGGGCAAATAAATCTTTTTTACCTATGCCCAATTTACTTAAATCTATAGCCCTAGGCTGTTGCTCTTTTGGAAATCCCATAATTTCTTTTATTGTAGAAACGTCAGTTATTCCCTGTTCCAGAAACTCTACTATACTTTCAAATTCTAAGTCCATATAAATTATATTATCTCTGGTAGATTCATCCAGTTCCGGAAAATTTTCCTGCAGATATAAAGTTCTTCTTTGAAATTCAAATGCGTCATTAACACATTCTTCGAACTCGGCGTCACTTATAGAAAGCATCTCTTGTTTTGTTTCTTCATCTATTTCTATATCAGGAAAATTTTCTTCTAAAAATGCTATTCTTCGTTCAACTTCTTCAGGGGGAGGGAGTTGAGGCTCGGAAGTTTCCGTAACGGATAATGAGGCTGCATTACCACTTCCTGTTTCTTCCATCGGTTGAATTTGTACGGGAGGATTTGAACCTCCTCCAAATTGATGCGGATTGGATTGAACCGGCGGAATATTATTACTGCCTGCGGCAGTCAATGCAACACCTGCAGCAACTGTATCAGCAGAGATAACAGCGCCTTGTGCCTGAGCTTGAACTCCCGCAGCTTGTGCTTGAACACTTGCTAATTGCGCTTGCTGAGCAGCAAGATGAACTAATGTTGTATCCACAATTAAATCTATATTTTGAGAGTTTGGATTAGCATACTCAGCACCGGTATCATTTGATAAAGGGACTAAACCGCTATCTTGTGTCAATGGCGTTCCTTGGGTTAATTGCGGAGTATCAAATATATTTCCGTTTAATTGTGGAGTTGCATCATATACAACTTCCGTATTTGTATTTTTTAAGAAATTGCCGGACATATAATTTTGATGTGAAATATTATCAGTCCAATCAAATGTAGTTACAGGTACATTTTGACCGTTAGATAAAACAAATTCAGGATTTGCAGGGTCCATAAAACTAAATCTTATAGTCCTTGTGTTATCTGCTAAAGCGTTATCCAATAGTACATCGCCTGCTTTACTTCCATATTCAACTAAACCTTCCTGCTGACTAAATATTTTGGCAAAATCTGCCCTACTCATATCAGCAGCAATAAGATTTCCGTCTTTATCATAATAACCTGTAATTTTATTACCATCTATATCAGTATATTTATCAACTTTCACCGTACCCTCGGGTTTAGGAGTACCCGCAGCTAAATGCACAGCTTCA
>CANQZO010000099.1 GCA_947628355.1 Candidatus Gastranaerophilales bacterium
ATTTTTTTCAACTCCATTATTTTGACGCAGTACAAAACTTCGGAGAGGAAAAAAATCTTCTGCTAATTATTTACAAGGTTTTTGTTTTCGACTCCATTGTTTTGACGTAGTACAAAACACCGGAGGAGAAAAGAAAAATCTTGCTAAAATATTTATTTATCAAAAAAAAAATAAAAAATCTTCTGCTCGGTATTTGTTTTTAATATTGCTAAACTCCACCAAAAGCTCCGCTAAGCGACGCTCCGCCTTGACGTCGTGTCGTTAAGCAATAAAACAAAACGAAATACAGGCTATCAGATTTTTTATTTTTTATTTTTTTTATTTACTCGATTACCCAGTGTTCAAGAACATCCTGACCGATATTGTCCAAAAATCTTGACGGCTTTGATAATACCATGCCCGTTGAATAATCATACATATCTATGGGATAAGTTATTGCAAGATGAGTTTTTGCACGCGTTATCGCCACGTACATTAATCTTAATTCCTCTTCGAGCTCCTCTTGAGTATTAAATGAATATACAGACGGGAACCTGCCGTCTACCGCGCCTATTATAAATACAGCTTTCCACTCCAGTCCTTTGGCGCTGTGAATGGTCGATAAGGTTAAATACTCATCCTTTTTTGCGCCCTCATCAACATCTCCGACCGAGCTTTCGGGAGGCTCTAACGCTAAATCGCTTAAAAATTCTTCTAAACTTCCGTAACCCTCGCTTAATGCCGTAAAATGCTCTAAATCCTTTTCCCGCTTTGTATAATCATCATATTTATCCGCTAAAATCGGCTCATAATACTTTATTACGGCTTTCACTATCTTTGAGGGCGAAAATATATCCTTTTGAGATTTATTTATTAAATCAATCAGCTTCCCAACCTTTTCGGGATTTTTTACGGGGAGTTTTGCATTCTCCGTCGGATTTTGCAATACGGGCAAAAGTCTGTTCGCACTCTGCGCGCCGATACCGTCGATTAACATTAATATCCGCATATAGCTTATTACATCCGCGGGGTTTAAAATGACCCTTAAATGAGCAATAATATCCTTGATATGCGCGGTTTCCATAAACTTCATCCCGCCGAATTTACGATATGGTATGTTCCTTTTTGCAAGCTCAATCTCCAAATTATACGTCATTCTTGCACTGCGAGCCAATACACATATATCATTTAACGGTATATTTTCTTCTTCACTCAGCTCTAATGCCCTTTGAGCTATAAATTGAGCCTCCGTCGACATATCATTCGCACTTATTAATGCAGGTTTTATTACGCTTTCAATTGTTGAATACAGATTTTTTGAATACTTTTCTTTTGCCTTTTTTAACACTTCGTTCGCCAATGAAAGTATGTTCTGCGTACTGCGGTAATTGCGCTCTAACTTTATTATTTTTGTGTTTTTAAACCGCTCCGGAAATTCAAGTATATTTTTGAAATTAGCCCCGCGGAACGAATATATGCTTTGCGAGTCATCACCTACCGCCATTATATTATTATGCTCACTCGCTAACAGCTCTATTATCTGCGATTGCAAAGTGTTTGTATCTTGATATTCATCTACCATTATATATTTGTATTGGTTTGATATCTTCTTTCTTACTTCGGGATTGCATTCTAATAGTGTTCTCAAGTATAAAAGCAAGTCATCATAATCCAATATAGAGTTTTGTCTTTTGTATGCGTTATATTCTCTTATAATTTCATTTATTTTTTCGGTCGATTGCAAAAATTGAGGGTATTCGACGGATATTATATCTTCAGAGGGAGTGTCTTTATTTACCGATTTTGAATAAATATCCAATATCGTTCCTTTTTTCGGGAAACGCTTTTCGTGCTTTTCCGTTACGTTTGCCCGAATATGATTAATTATATCCTCGCTGTCTGTTCTGTCCGTTATCGTAAAGTTATTTTGAAGCTCCAACAGGGCAGAATATTTCCTTAATATCATATTCGCAAAAGAATGAAAAGTACCGCCGGCAACTTGTTCACAGCGCTCATCAAGGACAATCGACGCGCGCGACAACATTTCCTGCGCCGCTTTTTTCGTAAATGTTAACAATAATATATTATTCGGGCTTACTCCGTCTTCTATCAAGCGTGCTACCCTGTAGGTAAGAGTTCTTGTTTTACCCGAACCCGCTCCCGCTATTACAAGTAATGCGCCAGTCTGCTGTTTTACAGCCTCCAGCTGTTCGGGGTTTAATTCATTTTCATAGTCAATCTTATATACACGCTCTGTATTTACTCTTTTTAACGTGTATTTTTTTACTTCAATATTGTCCATGTTTTATATTATAATATATATTTACTTTATTGTTATAACAAATAATGTTTCGCGCTCTGTTGAATAAATAAGCTCTATATCAGACCCCGTGCGCCTTAATTGGCTTCTGCAAATATAAAGCCCTGCTCCGCTTCCCGTTTCTTTTGTCGTAAAGTCCAAATTAAAAATCTTTTCAATTACATTATCGGGGATTTTTTCTCCGTTGTTTGAAATGTATATCTTTGCCCCGCCCTCATTTGTTTGGGCGCTTATGTTTATTTCACATCCCTTTTGGCACGCATCTATTGCATTGAATATTATATTTGTCACCGCGCATTCTATATGAGTTTTATCTGCATTTACATTTATTTGCGGGATTTCGCCCTCTTTTATAATAATACCCGCATTTTCAGCCTTTTCTCTGCACATCCCGATTGAATGCTCTATTACCTGTTTTAAATCTGTTTCAATTAAATTCGGAGCCGACATACATCTTAAATCGTTTATTAATTGCGACATATTCTCTGACGCTTTTTTCACATTGCCGATTGCGGTATTTACGGAATTTCCCGTTTCTTCGTCAAAATTAATCCCCTCAAGACGTTTTTCGATTATTCTTGTATATAAATTTACTATGGATAAATTATTTTTTATTTCATGAGCGGTAAACTTTGCCTTTTCTTCAACAATCTTTGCCGTTTTTATTGTTTCATCTCCGAGCCCCTCTAAATTAGATTTTTCTGCTTCAGATTTCATCTGCTCGTCATTTAATTCATCCAAAATCTGCGCAATTGCACTTATTGAAGAATTTAACAGTTTATTTTCACGTCTGTCTATTGAATAATTAACGGTTTTTTCTTTTAAATTATCATTTGTATTATCAATTATTATTTTGAGCGCTTCATTTATTTTGCTTGAATTGTATAAAAGGCAAACTTCGCCGTAACCTGCCATATCTCCCGTATCATAATCCCAAAGCAGTAATGCGGAGTACCTTTGCGATAATACAACCGCAAATTCACTGTTCCCCCATATTTCTTCTTTTGCCTTGTTCTCAATGCCCTCTATCACACCGTTGTATGAATATATATCGGCACCCGAAAACATTAACCGCTTTATTACAGAGTCTTTACCCGTTAAATCCCTTAACCTTAAAAGAATTAAACTCTTAGCTTGTTGATTTTGGATTACGGGAGTCATTATCGCACGAAAAAGACCCGTTACGGTCTTTTCGTGATACTGCTTTTCGCTATTTTCATATATAAATTGCTTTAGTAAATTATAACCTTTTTTCATATATTATATTGCAATCTTTAACTTCTTTCTGTTCATAAAACCGTTGTTTATTGCGTACAGAACAGCTTGAGTTCTATCCGATACCTGCAGTTTTTGGAAGATGTTGTTTACGTGAGTTTTTACCGTAGTATCGCTTATAAATAGTTTGTTTGCAACTTCTTTATAGTTAAAGCCCAATGTTAACAGCTCTAATACTTCTTCTTCCCTTTGAGTTAAGTATTGAAGCAATGTTTCATTTGATGAAGCCGCTTTGTTTTCTTCCTTGAAAGTTTTTTGGAAGTATTCGAAAAATCTTGACGATAAACCGCTCGGCAAATAAATCTTACCTTGCATTACTTCTTCTATGGCATATATTAACTGCGCTGAAGCCATAGTCTTTAATATATACCCCTTTGCGCCTATTTTCATTGCTCTGAATATTAAATCAGAATCATCATATCCCGTTAATGCTATTATTTTAGCGCCGGTTTCTAATCTTTCAATCTCGCTTATTGCGGTCAAACCGTCTTTTTCGGGCATATTTATGTCCATTAATACAATATCCGGCTGATATCTTTTGATTAAATTAATAGCTAAATTTACATTCGTTGCCGTTGCTATTACATCAAAATTCGTTTCCATGTTGATTAATTCTCTTATTCCCATTAAATGGTCATAATTGTCATCAACAAGTATTACTTTTACTTTTTTTGTAAATTCCGTTTCTCTTCTCATATACACACTTGCGCTCCCTGTAATTCCATGCCCTACATTATTCATATTACATGCGCAATTTTTCTAACTCATCCATACGAGGATGAATTAATGTAAATAAAAAGATTAATGTTTTATATTAATCTCAAGATTAATAACCGCACAAATTATTGGCTCAATGCCTTTTTCTTCTTAGCTTTTAGCTTTAGCAGGTCTATTTTATTTATTGATTTTACAGGTTCTTCTTTTATATCATTTAATTTTGCACAATCTTCATCTTTTTGCAGTGTTTTTTCATATTTAATTTCGGCCGTTTGCTCCGTTTGTTGTGCAATTTCTTCGTATTTTTCATATAAAACTTTTGCTGATAACTTGTTCCCGTCGTATTGGGTTTCTTCTATTTTACTAATTTCAAACAGCCCGTCTTCGTTCCTTGTAATTTCTATTACCGCTAAATCCGATACCCCGACAATATGCTCTGCAACTCTTTCCGTTATGTTGCTCTTATTCATCATTATCAGCGCTTTTAAACTTTCCGTAATATTTACATAACTTCTTAAATTTACGGGAAAAACATAAGATTTATAATCTGTCATCATTCGTTCAAATAATAAGGCAATATCTTTATCTTTCGGCTCCGTTATAATTATACGGTCAGCCTTTGAATAATTTATATCTTCGGATAATTCCCTAAATATATCCGCTTTTTCATAAGTCATATATCTTCTGAGGTAATTGCAGGTTATTTCACGTTCAGCACTTCCTGCGCACTGAAGTATTATATTTTTACCGCCATTTATGACTTTTTTTATAATATTTTCAGCCGATTTGTCAGCGATAAACACATCAGACTCACTTCCCAGCCCGATTTGCACATTTGTATTTTCTAATCTTCGTTCCTGCTCTACCCCTAAGCGCTCTTTTAAGTTCATTGTCCGTCCTGCTCTATCATTATTTTAGCCAGATTTTTATATTCTTTTACTGTTTCTATATCAGGACTTACATCCGATAAAGCTGAACTTTTATCTAATGCCGATGACGCCGCTATAAAGTTTTTGGTTATCTTCATAAATATAGGTCTGCCGATGATATGCTCCAATTCTTCAAGTATCTTTTCGTCCTTCTTTGCATTATATTTATTTAAAATAACTCTTGTGTATTTGCTCTCT
Organism: Candidatus Gastranaerophilales bacterium; assembly: GCA_947628355.1. Taxonomy (GTDB): domain Bacteria; phylum Cyanobacteriota; class Vampirovibrionia; order Gastranaerophilales; family Gastranaerophilaceae; genus Avigastranaerophilus. The sequence continues at coordinate 5,419 of CANQZO010000099.1, forward strand.
AACCTTAAATCCAAATGTTGTACTCGAACTTTATCTGCCATGGATTTTGAAGAATCCATTATTATATAGACATAATCCGACTGCATTTTTATTACTTTGTCCAGCTCATGCAATGATGAGTCATTATCAATTATTATGTATCTGAAATATTTTTTCACAATTGAGAAAAACCGATTTACAGACTCCGCATCTATATCATTTTCAGAGTTTGAGGCTATCCCCGTTCCTAATATATACAATTGACTTCCGTTGTATTGAACCAACTTTCCGAGTAATTTTGACGCGTTTTGCTCTGTTAATAAATTTATATACTGCGTTGTTGTGTATTTTACATTCATATTTAACAGTTGAAATACATCTGTTAATGAGTTATTAAAATCTACAAGTAATACTCTCTCTTTTGAAAGTTTCGCCAGTTCATAAGATAAATTAATAGCAAAGAATGTTTTGCCTACTCCATGGTCTGCCGAAACTACAGAATATATTTTTGATGTCATCTTTTTATCCTTGTTCTTGTTTTTATTTTTAATTATTTTTTGTATCGTGTTTAAAAATTCAATTTTAACTATAGGCTTGCACAAAAACTCTTCTGCGCCCGCCCTCATTGCCTTTACTTGTATATCCGCTGATTTATCGTATGATATCGTGATTAGATTATTATTCTTATTATGAGCAATTTTTGATAATTTTTCAAGGTTTTTTGCAATTGTTTTATTAATGTTAACAATTATTATTTTTTCCGCATTATCATTGGGGATTAGACCGTCTTCATATTGCGAAAATTTTAATATTTTAAATTTTATATCACTATCTTTTATATAACTTTCAATGAGAGTCTGTGTTAATTCTTCATCATCAAATATTATTAACTGTATTTCATTTTCCATACAAATTATTTTACTACATTTATTTTAGTATAGTCCACATTTTTTATGAGATAATATTATTTATATGAGAGTAAAAATTATAGGTGCGGGACTGGCAGGTGCGGAAGCTGCACTTCAGCTCGCAAAAAGAAATATAAATGTTGATTTATTTGAAATGAGACCTACTGTTCAAACAGGGGCTCATAAAACGGATTTGTTCGCGGAATTTGTCTGCTCTAACAGCTTAGGCTCTTTTGACATTACCAACGCTTCCGGATTACTTAAACACGAAATGCAAATGTTAGGCTCCGAACTCCTGCCTGTAATCTTTGATTGTGCAATCCCGGCAGGCGCAGCTCTCGCTATAGACAGAAACCTGTTTTCGCAGCGCGTTACGGATAAAATTTTAAATAACCCATATATTAATGTTGTAAGAGAAGAAATTACGGAATTTTCTCCGAATGAGCCAGTTATTATTGCCTCAGGACCTTTGACCTCTGATAAACTTGCTAATTCAATTAAAAGTTTTCTCGGCGAAAATTATTTGTTTTTCTTTGACGCTATCGCGCCTATTATTGAAAAAGATTCCGTTAACTTTGATAAGGCTTTTTACTTAAACAGATATAACAAAGGAAGCGCAGATTATATTAACTGCCCGATGAATAAAGATGAATATTTGAATTTTTATAATATTCTTACAAACGCGCCAAAAATTGAACTTAAGTCTTTTGAAAAAAATGCTAAATTTTTTGAGAGCTGTCTGCCCATTGAAGTTCTGGCTTCCCGCGGGATTGATACGCTCAGATTTGGACCGCTTA
>CANQZO010000100.1 GCA_947628355.1 Candidatus Gastranaerophilales bacterium
GATTCCGCTTTCGGGAAGGATAAATACGCAAGAGGTACCCGTTTCCACCAGACCACTGTGACGCAATACCGGCTCTGACAACGGCTCTTTGACCGTCGCCCAGCCATAACCGTACCAGAACGGAACGTCATCCTCTACATAAACGGTATCTCCGTAAAACATTTTATCAATGCTTTGATTTGAAATAATACCTTCTCCTCCATTCAAGTACATTTGCAGATATCGTCCCAGATCATTAGTAGAGGAAGAAAGATAGCCTGCAGGAGCTGTGATCCAATCGTTTTCAGATGTTGGGTACTTGTGACTGCGTTTCACTTGAATTCCCCAATAGTCAGTATAACCGTCAATCAAACCGTTATTGACACTTTCCTTTTGTGTGGCGGCAGTATGTGAAAGATCAAGAGGTTCAAAGATATTCTTCGTTACATATTCCTCATAAGATAAGCCGCTGACCTTCTCAATAATCTTGCCGAGTAAAGAGTAATTTACGTTGGCATAGTGATGCTCACTCTGTTTATTTATGATATGATAGTTTTCAAGCGTTTGGTGTTCACCAAGTCCGCCCGTATGATTGAGTAGCTGACTGACGGTGATTTTATCGCCGTCCGCAGCATTTGGCAGATAAGCTGAGATTTTTTCTTCTAAATCTATTTTTCCTTGTTCAACAAGCTGCATCACACAGACCGCCGTGAAGGATTTGCTTACCGAGCCGAGAACAAACGGTGTATCGCAGTCATCACACTCCCCATAACAGCTTGAAAATAACACATTATCCTTATCCACAATGGTAATAGAAAGCGCCGGAATATGGGCGTTTTCAACACAGGACTGTAAATATTCGTCAACCGTCTTGTAATTCATTTGGTTTGTTACAGCACCAACAGATAACGAGCTGCATATTATCATAGACAGAATTACAATCATAATTATAACAGTGCTTAAATAATCTTCCGCTTTGCTGTTGCAGTCATATGCCGACTGTTGTAATGCGATTTCTAAAAGCTCTTTATTAGTCATTTTCATTACCTAACCTTTGAATCATGATATATTCCTGCTCGTTTTCGTCAACGATTTCAAATCCGACCTTTTGATACATTCGGACAGCATAGTTTTCTTTTTGAACAGCGAGAGAGGCTTTTGAGTAATTCAGCTTGTTGAGATGTTCAAGCATTTTATTCATCAACGCTGTGCCAATACCCATTTTTTGATATTCGTCAAAAACAGAAATCGCAAATTCGACTGTATTATTATCAACGCTGCCGTAGCCGTTTATATTGCGTACCCATACTGCCCCTACAATCTTACCGTCCGCCTCGGCACAAAAGCAGTAATCATCCTTTTTGGTGCCGAAATCCTTAATATATACTTGTAATTCAGGTTTCTCAATAATCGACCTCGGTGCTAAATTTGTTTTATCGGGCTGATAGATTGCCTGATACAAGAAATCTTCAAGTAAAGGATTTTCGTTTGGGTGCATTTCTCTAATTATACAATTCATTCGTTCTTTCCTCAAATATTTCCTTTCAATTCTTCAATGAACAACTGAATACGTTTTTTTCATAATTATTCCTCACATAAAGGACACTCAAATAATTCATTATCCCCGTTAAAGCCGTTACGCTGATACCAAGCAATTGAATTGTCGCTTGGCCACGCAAACAGCAGTTCGCTTTTTTTCTCAATCAAATAACTCTTGATGTAATTCATCATTTGCGTGCCGATTCCTTTGTTCCTATACTCTTTCTTTGTATAAACATTAGTAAGATAAGCAATGTATTTGGCATTTCCGTTTGGCTTTGGCAGCTTCGAAATCAAATATACAAACATTGCAGATACAACAATGCCGTTCACCTCAGCAACAATTATTTCATACTCCTTATGTGATTTAAGAAATGCGACAAATTCATCTACAAATTCATCTTTATTTGCTCCATCAAGATTGTGTTCATCATAGTCGATATCATCTTCTGCTCCGTGTTCCCATTTCATTAGCGCAAGCTCGTTATAATCTGCTTCATTTGCGAGTCGTATTTCCATTAGATCACCTTATCCTTGATTCGATTATTCTTCAATTCATCTTTCATATAAAATGATAAATTAATATTACCAAAAAAGCGAAATAATAGCAACAAAAAACGCCACCAAGCAGGAGAGTGACCCACTTGTCGGTGTTGATTATAATTCTGAATCAGAATTTAATTTTGCCTGCTTACTCGGGTTTGGAAACGATAACTGTTCCGTCAGAATCCAACAGAGGCGTAATACCGGCTCCGTATCCGGATTTCCAAAGTAAATAGTGTACGCCTGTTTCTTTGTCTACCAAAATCTGACGAACACCTTCATCTGACAGTTGAGAACCGTCTTTATAAATAGTTTCAAATCTTTGCTCTTTCTTTGCCATTGTTTACTCCTTTATTCCCACTCTTAAGTGCAAAGCAATCATTAAACAACTCCGTTTAATAAATGTTGCTTCTCGTGGGAAAATATGGTTTCAATTATACATTTTTGTTTAGTTATCACAGCTTGTGCTATCAAAAAGCTATCAGTCATTTGCTATCATTCGTAGCTTGGTTTATTTCTGATCGCTTTTGGTTTATTATAGCATAGCTGTCCTTTAAAATCAACACTTTAAAGCGATAAAATGATTATGCTCTTTGAGCTTGATAATAAATCGAAAAAGTGTCACGCTTTTAGGCATAAAAAAGCACTGTTTATGCGCTCTCTGTGGAGCAAAAACAGAGTTGTAGGGTAATTCTATTATTTTGCGAGTTTGGGTGTTACAAATCCGGTTATTGACAAAACGATTATTATACTTTATAATAAAACAAGTGTTATAAAACGATTGTTTTAGAAAGGAGCTCATTATGCCCCCTAAAGCGAAATTTACAAAAGAAGAAATCATCGGTGCAGGCTTAGCGATCCTGCGTGAGCGTGACATTTCTGCCGTTACTGCAAGAGAAATCGGCAATTATCTTGGCAGCTCGGCAAGACCGATATTTACCGTTTTTGATAATATGGGCGAGGTACTTAACGGGATTGAAGCAAAAGCTCGTGAGATATATTCCGAATATGTTGAGCAAGGATTACAGCAAACCCCTGCCTTTAAGGGCGTTGGTCAGTCATATATTCAGTTTGCAATAAATGAGCCCAAGCTGTTTCAACTTTTGTTTATGCGAAAAACATCCGGTAATATAGGCGTAAATAGAATACTCCCCGAAATTGATGACAACTATACCGATATTTTAAAATCAATTACCGATGAATATCCTGTATCGGCAGATGACGCTGTAATATTGTACAGACACCTGTGGATATATTCTCACGGCATTGCCACCCTTTGCGCAACATCTATGTGTCGTTTTACGGAAGATGAGATCGGCATAATGCTGACGGAAGTTTTCAAAGCATTGCTGACAGAAAGACTGAAAGGATAATCATAATGATAGAGATAAATGATTTAACAAAATATTACGGAAAAGCCGAAAGTCGTTTTAAAGCGCTGGATGGTGTTTCCGTTCGCATTAATGATGGTGAGTTTATCGTCATACTCGGCGCTTCAGGTTCGGGGAAATCCACCTTTCTCAATGTCATTTCGGGCTTGGAGACTCCGGACGGCGGTTGTGTTGCTTATGACAGCCAAGAACTCGGCAATATGAGCGAAAAGGATCTGACAAAGTTCCGACGTGAGAACACGGCTTATATCTTTCAACAGTATTATTTGCTCCCCCATCTAAATGTAGAAAAGAATGTAAGGATGGGTGCTGACCTCGACAATAACAAAGATTATCTGAAATATATCGAAGCGGTCGGCTTATCCGATAAGCGCAGAAAATTCCCATCAGAACTCAGCGGCGGCGAACAACAGCGTGTAGCGATAGCAAGAGCGCTCGCAAAGAATCCGAAGGTGCTTTTTCTTGACGAGCCGACAGGAGCATTAGACGAAGAAACAGGCAGACAGGTACTCGACTATATCATCAGGCTGCACGAGGAACAGGGCTTTACGATGATTATGGTAACACACAACGGCAATATAGCCGAAACTGCCGACAGAATCATTAAGATGAACAGCGGCAAAATCGTCAGCGTTACCGAAAACACGGATAAAAAGACGGCTTAAGAGATCGGGTGGTGACGGTATGATTGTCAGTATTAAGGACAGCGTAAAGTTGTTCGGAATTTCCATTATGACCTGCTGTGCGGTAACCGTCTGCAATATGTTTTTAAACTATTATTTGGATTTAACTGCAATAGCCGGTCTGATTGACAACCCCTACGCACAGATGTTCTATGACGCACAGATTATGACTTCAAAGGTCGTTTGCGCCGTTAGTGGCGGCTGCTTGGCGATCACTACCGTTGTGATGCTGTTTTTCTATATCAAGCATTACATAGACAGCCATTCAAAGGAAATCGGGATATTAAAGGCTCTTGGTTATTCCAATTTCAAAATTGCAAAGGGCTTTTCTGTTTTCGGCTTGAGTGTATTTCTTGGTTGTTTCGTCGGTTATTTGCTGTCATTTGCGTTAATGCCGCAGTTTTATGAATTACAAAATAAGGATGGCTATTTACCAGAGCTTTCTATTGGTTTTCATTGGATACTATTCTTCCTGCTTGTGATTGCTCCCACTTTGGTCTTTGCTTTGATTGCAGTATGCAACAGCCTGTTAAAGCTTCGCCAGCCTTGCGTTAATCTATTGAAGGGTATTGTGAAGATAAAGGGCAAAACCAAAAATACAAAAGATAAAAAGACCTTTGTTGCCGAAATGAGGAGCTCTGTATTAAGAAGCCGCAAAACCTTGGTGTTCTTCATCGCTTTTTCCTCGTTCTGCTTCTCAGCTATGATACAAATGTCGGCAAGTATGAAGGATTTGTCAAGTGAAATGATGGGCTTGATGATGTTGATTATCGGCGTTGTTCTGGCATTTACCACGCTGTATATCGCCGTGACCACCGTCATCCGCTCCAACCAAAAGAATATTGCTATGATGCGTGTATTCGGATATGATAGCGCTGATTGCAAGCGTTCTGTTCTCGACGGCTACCGCCCGGCGGCGTATATCGGCTTTATCATCGGTTCCGTGTATCAGTATGCATTGCTGAGAATTATGGTTGATATTGTTTTTTCGGGCGTCGAGGGTATTCCCGAATATGCGTTTGATTTTCTGATGTTCTTTATAACGCTTGCTGTTTTTATCGTTGTATATGAAGGCGTTATGTTTGCTTATGGTCAGTCAATGAAAAAATACCGTTAAAACAAATTATGAACGAATAAAAAAATAATCGAGCGAAGATGAATAATTCACCTTCGCTCGATTTTATTATACATAAATCAACTCTGCATTATAAAACTTGTCCGCAAGCTCACTTTGGCGCTGCATATCCCAAATATTGCTACACTTTTGATAATCAGTAATATCTAATGTTATAATTTCAGTTTTCATAATCTCGAAGTACCTTTTGTTGCTTTAATAAGCAGAAAATCAGGCTTATGTAGTAAATCTTTGTAATCAGGATTCTCTTTTAATATTTCAGGTGTTGGCACAGGCTCAATTAGTTTATCTATTTGAAAGCCCGATTCAATCAAGGTGTTTATGATCATTGAAAATGTTCGATGATATTTCTTTACTCTTTCAACAAACCAAGTGGATTCTCTTTCTCCGTCAATGCTGTAATTAGAGATGTTGGCAAATAACTTTTGTCCGTTTTCATCAGTCGTCCATCGGCTTCCGTCTGAAAAGCAGGTGTTGAAAGGATGCTCCTGAGAAAACAACAAAACACCGCCGTCATTCAAAAGTCTGTAAATATTATTAATCAGAGCTCTAAAGTCCTCAACATAGTGGAAAGCAAGCGAACTTACAATAATATCAAAATGCTCCTGTAATTCTCCGATATCTTCCATTGGCATATTCAAATAGGAAATGTTTTGATGTGCATTTTCAGCCTTGGCTATTGCAAGCATTTTCTGTGAAATATCAATGCCAACAACTCTTTTTGCGCCTTCTTCAACAAAGTGAATGCAGTGCTCACCATACCCACACCCCAAGTCCAAAACAGTCTTGTTATTTAGTGTGGGAAGTAGGGAAAACAGCGCCGGCTTTTCAAACATATTATTTGCGTTGTTTTCGTTTTCTCTTATCTTTGAATAGCCGTTGAAAAATATTTCGTTATCATAAATGTTTTGCTTCACAATACTCCTCCAAATAATAAAATCTTTTATAAAATTATATCACCAAATCTATGAATTAGCAATTAGATTTTCTGTGAATCACAAAACGATATTATGTACATTCAAACCGTGAGCTATAGCATATTTGACCGTATATGCTGTGCCGCCTGATTGCTCCTTTAAATAGCAAATACACAAGCTGCTGTTATCGACAAGGTGGCGATTTCTTTTGAACATACAATCTCTCGTATATTCCTTTGATATATAAACAACCTTGTCTGCTTTTTTCTTTATTCTCTCATATTCCGATATATCAGCTGCTTTCCAATTCCTTGTTTGCGACAGACAAGGAAGAACAAGGATCAGGCGTATATTGGGATAATTTTTCTTTAGGTCTAATACCGTTTGAGCCGCAAGGGTATCAAAACCCAACGCTCCGCCTGTACCAAAAAAGCAGTACCCATCTTTTATAGCAGAAATGATTGCTTCGCTTAATCGTTGCTTAACATTCAAAATTTCACTTTTAGAGATTTTTCTATGACCAGAAAAACAACAGGTATGTTTTTTTATTTCAAAATTAGTCATAGATGCCACCCCAATTATATTATAACACATTACAACCAAGAGTGGATATATTTTATATACAACTATTTCATATTATATTGCCATTCTTTTTAGTACAATATAACTAAGGATGGTGATAGCGGTATGGACGTTAATGAAAGATTAAGACAAATATTAGATGAACGAGGTCTGACAACATATAAGATGTCCGAGTTATCGGGATTATCACATACAACTTTAGCCAATGTATTTAAGCGGAACACTGTACCTTCCATTAGCACCTTGCAAGCAATTTGCAACGGGTTTGGAAAAACTTTATCACAATTCTTTGC
>CANQZO010000101.1 GCA_947628355.1 Candidatus Gastranaerophilales bacterium
GTAAGATTTTACAAATTTTTCTCTTAAATCTTCAACATCTTCAGTACAGTGTTCTAATGCCCTTCTTATTGTATCATTCAACAACTTTTGCCAGTTTGTATTTTCTCTTTCTTCGGGAGTTATTCCGTCTTTATCTAAAGCAGCTTTAAATTCGGTATTTTCACCCTGTCCGTAATTAAGGTTTTCGGATATGTACATTAAAAATTCTATATTTGCTCTGTCAGGCGTTTTTGCCAGATTTTTTACTGCTCCCAATATATTAAGTTTTAAATTCTCACTTATCGGATTTGTTCCGTTTTTTAATTGTGTTATTGTATTTATATCTGTTCTTCTGCTCTTAAACCCAAATTTGAATGCGCTATGCGCTGACTTAATTCCGTTTATTTTCATAATATATCCTTTTAATATCTCTTAGATATTAATTATGAGGATAATATTTTTTGTTATTTTTACACTTTTTTTATAATTTTTTTTACATAAATTTACTATATTAAATTTACTAATCCGGTTGAATGGTCAAAATGGCATTTTGCAATGTATACTTCACCGCACTTTACCGCTTCTGATATGATTTTTGATTTCTTCATTATTGTTTCTTCAACCCAAATTGTATGCTGCATTGCAAAATAATTGTGGCAATTTATGTCTTCTTGTTTATCCAATACGGGATATACGCAGGATAATATTGACTTAAATTCATCCTCTATTTTAGGATAATGTTCTTTTGCATATTTCATTACCCCGCAATCATCATACCCGAGCAGAATAATTAAAGGCACTTTTAACTTTTTTACCGCATATTCGATACTCTCAATAACATTATCTCCCGCGGTAATGCCTGCAACTCTTACCACAAAAAGCTCACCTATTCCGCAATCAAATATAATTTCAGGTACTACTCTGGAATCAGAACAACTTAATACTGCTGCGTATGGTTCTTGATGAAACGCATATTTTTTCAATGTTTCCATGCTCATATTTTTTGCAGTCGGAGTTGAATTAACAAAATTACTGTTTCCTTGAAGTAATTTTTCAAGCTCTGCTTTCGCCCTTGCAGGTATATTTTCGGGTAATTTAATTTCCATTTTTATAATTCCTTTTGTTTTTATTGTAAATATATTCCCTTTTTTAAGCAATATAATTTATAATAAATAAGTTAAGCAGTTAAGGAGTATATTATGGCTAATAATGCATACATAATTCAACGAAACAAAAAACTTGGCGCACAAGTAGTTAATATGCTAAATAAAAGATATTTTGAAGCATATTATGCAAACAACAAAAAAGAAGCATTGGAAAAAGCAATTGAACTGTTACCGACAAACGGCGAGAGTATTTCATGGGGCGGCTCTATGTCCATCATTGAAATAGGACTTTTAGATCATGTTTTAAAAAATAACTATAATGTTATAAATCGCGATAAGGCTGCTACACCTGAAGAACGCAATGAACTGCTCAGAAAAGCTATGACCTGCGATACTTATTTAATGGGAACAAACGCATTAAGTGAAAACGGAGAACTTGTTAATATTGATTGTATGGGGAACAGAACAGCCTCATTAATGTTCGGACCGAAAAACGTAATTGTTATAGTCGGAATTAATAAAGTTGTACCTACACTTGATGATGCAATAAAAAGAGCAAGAAATGTTGCCGCACCCACAAATATGCAAAGAGTTGCAGGTAACGGAATTAGGCAAACACCTTGTTTTGCAATAGGAAGCTGCAGTGATTGCAATTCTACCGACTCAATTTGTTCTCATATCGCTATAACAAGACTTTGCAATCCGCCTAAAAGAATTAAGGTTATTTTAACGGGTGAAACCTTAGGGTTTTAATTATCATTCTTATAATGTTTTTTTGCCGCTTCCGAAGTTAACAGCATTATTGCAGAATTCGGAAGCGCTTTTAATTTATTATTTTTTATATTTTCCCTTATTCGTTTATCTAATTTTTTATCGGGAGCAATAAATCCCATTTTATAATAAAACGGTATCGGATTTTCATTTTTTCTGTATTCGGATTCGGTTCTTCCGAATCCCTTAACGGAATGCAGCCATAAAGCTCCGCCTTTTCCCCGTCGTCTGCTTTCTTCTACTGCTTCTTTTATTAACTCCGTACCTATTCCCGAATATGTTTCCCCCATTAATGACCGAATTTCAAGAATTTTCGGAATATTATTATCTGGCTCTGTTAACACAAAATCATCTTCCGGAAATATGCTGTCGCAATTCATATTCATATATCCCGCTTCTTTGCGGTTAACCATTAATTTATAAAATAAAAAATCACCTGCTTTATCTCTCATCAATTCTGCTTGTTGCGGCATTAATGTATCCCTGTTCATTATTACAACACTTTTTACTTTTCTAAATCTGCCGAATGCAGGAATGAAATTTGCCTGCAGTGCATATAAGGGAACTTTTCTTTCCGCGCTTTTTATATCATTTTTTTGAGAATATAAACTTTCCCTCTTTAAACAGGAATAATTGTTATATATTTTTTGAGAAACAGGATTTATGCGCATAATTTCTCCTTACAAAAAATATAAAACACGTAAAATTTTTTTTTGACAAAAGAAAAAAGGCTTTACAAAAGTAAAGCCTGCCTTGACATTGTTACTCACATTCCGAGTTGTTTATGTCATTTTATTTTAACTGCTCATTAATTCTATTGCATTTTGCAGCAGAGTTTTATGTGATTTAACCATTTGATCTGCAAGTGATAATTGCATTTGAGCCTGCTGATAATATGCAGTGTTGGCATCAAAATCCACATTTGATAGTTCTATTAATCCGCTTCTTACTTCACCTCTGCCGACAACAGGTCTTCCCGAATCAACCGTTTCTATATATTGTCCCTCACTTACTTCAAACAACTGCTGAGGATTATGGAAATTAATTATTGCGACTTTATATAAAGGAGTCATAACCTTTCCGCCGTCAGCTTTTCCGTATAATATTCCGTCATCCTTAAATTCAAATTCTTCATATTTTCCTAAATATTTCCCGTTGGAAGGGTCAATCCATAATTTAATATTTGTAGTCGGAACAGAAGCAGCCCCGCCGTCAAATGCAGTATCTACAAAAGATTCAGCATCAACAGGCTTTGCTCCGTTCATTATCTCGCCTTTATCATTTAATATATATCCTTGAACAGCTTGTCCGTCTTTACTTCTATATACACCCTCACCGTCAAATTTAAATTCTCCGAGCCTTGTATATACAAGTCTGCCCTTATCGTTCCTTAATACGAAATAACCGTTTCCCTCAAGAAATATGTTTTCATCAGATGTTCCGGGTTGTGATTTCCCTTGACTCAAATTACGAAGCCCCATATTTCCGATTGAACCGTCCAAAAATGTTTTAAATGTAAATTGTTTTTCACGGTAACCCGGAGTATAAACATTAACAAGGTTTTCCGTTATATCGTTTATCCAATACCTTGTTACTTTTTGAGTATTTAATGCCGTAATAAAACCGTCATGCATTATTTTTCTCCTTTATTATTTTTATTTCTGTTTTGTCTGTTGTTTTGCCTGTACAGTAAATCATTATAAGGAAGATTTTGTTCTTCAAATCTTTGCCTTAAAGCAGGAATATTAGCCCTTAAATAATTTTCCACTTCAGCACTTCCGGGGATAAATTCTGCTGTTATTTTCCCGTGCTTATCTATTTTTAATATAACGGATACATCATTATCAAATGTTATTCTTACAGGCTTTTGAGTACTTTGAGCCTTTTGTATAAGCTCCGTTATTTTATTTGTTACCTCCACAGCTTTTTGTGATACCGTATTCTGCAGTGTTTCCGTTTGCATTATTCCTTTAAATTCACCCGAGGGAGTTGTTTCAACACTAAATTTACCGTCTTGTGCCATATTAACAAAGAACATCGCATCTTCAATACTTATCATTATTGAGTCTAAGTTAAAATTAAATTCGCTGTCAGAGTTTATATCTTCATTTTGATTAATTCCTTGATTTAATATTTCTGAAAAAGAAGCATTAACACTCTGCAATATCTCGGTTTCTTCTTCCGTAACCGCTGCATTTTTGAGTTCTTTATTCTCAATATTTTGATTAACCTGAGTTTCTACTTTCATATTTATCCTTTAGCTTTCTTCATTATTTTCAATTGCTTCTTCTTCTTTTTTTTCACGGCTTCTTTGAAAATATTTTTGAACCGCTACTTCCGATAATTGCTTTATTTCTGCCGCTTTTTCTTCAGCTTTATACTGTTCAAGTGCCCTTTCTTTGTGTTTTTCCAATACTTTAACTTCTTTTTCGCATTGAGTCAGTTTTTCTTTTTCTATCTCAAGTGCTTTTATTGCTTCTTCTTTTTGTTTTTCAAGTTCTTCACCTTTTTCATACAGATGTTTTAAATATTTATCGTAAGAATCCATCATTCTGAAATCGGCAGTAGTCCTCATTATTTGTATTACACCGGATATTTCAAGATTGTTGTCGTCTATTAATCCTTGTATTCTGTCTACCTCATTTTTTGCTTTTATTACTTCTTGCAGCTGCTCTTCTTTTTTCCTTATTCTGAAATCGAGCATCTTTTGCATTCTGTATCTGAACGGCATATTAATACTTATTCTTATACTTATACATACAAATTATGTATTTTTTTCATTGATTGATGTACCTCTATTTATATGAATTTTTTAATGATATTTTTTGAAAAGTCAAAATAGTGATAATAAACTGGACTATATACAAGATTGTTATATAATAGAAATGGAAAGTTATAATTTTATGACAGTTTTGGTAAAGGGGATATTATGCCGTTAAAACACATTGATTTTAATATAGATGCAGCACAAGGCTTCGGTGTTTACAAGAATAACATTGAAACTCAATTGCTTGATTATGTCAGCAGCGTTAATATTTCTTGCGGATTTCACGCGGGTGACCCGCTTTTAATTAAAGAATACTTACTAAAATGTAAAGAAAAAAATTTAACAATCGGTGCTCATATAGGATTTAACGATATTGCAGGACTGGGATATCGTCCCATGGAGCTCGATAATGATGAAATTGAAGCTATGGTTATATATCAAACCGGTGCTTTAGCTTCTTTTGCAAAATCTTACGGACTTGTTATAGACCACGTAAGACCGCACGGCGCTATGTATAAAATGGCAAGCGAAAACATTGACTTTGCACTTGCCGTTGCTAATGCCGTTAAAAAATTTGATAAATGGCTTACTTTTACCTGTCTTGATAACGATATTTTAAGTCAAGTAGAAGCCGAAACAGGCATTGTTGTTAACAGAGAAGTTTTTGTTGATAAATATTATACGCAGGAATTTGTTCCGGATTGGGAAAATAAAAAAACAATAAATGATGAAGATGCACTTAACAGAATAAGGACAATTTTGTTTTCTTCTCAAATAAAATTAGGTAACGGTGTATTTATGCCCGTTAACTGCAATACTATTCATTTTGATACGAAAAATCCAAATATATATGAACTTCTGAAAAAGTCCAACGAAATTATTACCCCTACACCATATAACTATAATAAAGCAGAATTGTCAGGGTGGGTAGAATAATATGAAAATAACTAATTTTTCGCTAAAAATCCCAAAAGATGCAGGCTGGCTTCTTCCGGGGTTGGAAATAAAAAGATGGTTTATACTTATAATCACAGGTGCCGTACTGGCTACAATAGGTTTGTGTATAATTACTAACCTGCGTCCCATTTATTCGTTAATAAATTTGATTATGAGATTTACCCAAACACTGCCGCCTCAAATAATAGGCTGGTTTCTTATTATTACGGGTGCGCTTGCTTTTAGTATCGGCTGGTTAAAAACAAATTATTCGATACTTGATGTTAACACGGACAGAAACAGACACGCTGTTTTAGAGGATTTATACAGAAGAAGAAAATTAAACAGAGGCCCTAAAATAGTTGCAATTGGCGGAGGAACAGGGCTTTCCACAATGCTTAAAGGCATAAAAAAAATCACTAATAACATAACTGCAATTGTAACCGTTGGCGATGACGGCGGTAGTTCGGGAAAATTAAGAGAAGAATTAGGTGTTCTTCCCCCCGGTGACATAAGAAGCTGTATTGCAGCTTTAGCAGATGACGAAGACCTTGTTACTAAATTATTTCAATTCAGATTTAAAGAATGTGCGGGATTATCGGGACACAGTTTCGGTAACCTTTTTATTACCGCAATGTGTGCAATTACAGGCAACATGGTTAATGCGGTTAAAGAATCATCAAATATTCTCTCTATCAGAGGCAGAGTTTTACCTTCTACTCTTGATGATATGCGTCTTGTAGCTGAAATGGAAGACGGCTCAATTATTAAAGGCGAATCAAATATCCCTGAATCCGGCAAAAAAATAAAAAGACTATTCACCGAACCAGGCAACTGCAAACCGCTTGAAGATGCTATAACCGCCATCCACGATGCCGATTTAATAATTTTAGGCCCCGGCAGCCTTTACACAAGTGTTATTCCTAACCTTTTAATAAACGATATTTCTAAAGCAGTAAATGACGCAAAAGCTAAAAAAATATATGTTTGCAATATTATGACACAACCGGGAGAAACTGACGGATTTAGTGTTTCTGACCACTTAAAAACACTTATTAACCACGCAAAATACAATAAAATCATTGACGCAGTGCTTGTTAATACAAAATTAAGCGAAGAACTTATTGCACCGTATAAAAATGCAGGCTCCGAACCTGTTATTGTTGATAAAGATGAAATCAGCAAAATGGGAATTGAGGTTGTACAAAAGAATTTAATTGAAGATAAAAGGTTTGAAGACGGACACTCATCTTTCGTCAGACACTCACCGGGCAGACTTGCACGCATAATTTATTACTGGTATCGGAAAAAAGAAAAGGATAAAAACTAATGTCTGAAAAAATAAAGCCGATTACAATTAAAACATTTCAAAAAATGAAACAATCGGGCGAGAAAATTTCAATGCTGACTGCTTATGACTGCTCAACAGCTTCGTACCTTGATGAAAGCGGGATTGACTCAATCTTAGTCGGCGACTCACTCGGTATGACAGTATTAGGC
>CANQZO010000102.1 GCA_947628355.1 Candidatus Gastranaerophilales bacterium
GGGATTTGTATATAGCCGCAATCATTGCGCAATAATACTTGCAGCAGGTCAAGGAAGCCGATTTGGAGAACAAAAACAGTATATTAATTTTTTTGGTAAGCCATTATGGCGCCATGTTTATGACAAAATAATCAAAATTATCCCTAAGAATGATACAATTACAGTCGGTATTGACATTCAAGGAGGAAAGACCCGCAGTGAATCTGTTATAAAGGGTCTTGAATATTTGTATGCCAAAAATTCAAATTATGAAAAACTTATTATTCTGGAAGCTGCAAGACCTTTAGTTACCACGGTACAGATAAAAGAACTTTTAAACAGTAAAAGTGCTTCCGCTACATTTGTTATGCCTTTGGTAAACACCCCTATAAAAAGAAACGGAGAATATATAAATCGTGATGATTATTATGATTTACTGACTCCGCAGGCATTCGGCTTTAAATTGTTGTTTGAAGCATACAAAAATAATTCATTTAGAAATTATACGGATGAAACAAGATTAATGTTTGAAACTTACGGAATAAAACCGCATTTTATAATCGGCGGACAAAATTTAATTAAATTAACTTATATAAAAGACTTACCGATATTGGAAAAATTATACATTATGCAAAAGGAAGGAGTAATATAGGGTGAAAAAGGTAGTTATTACGGGCGGAAACGGAGATATTGCCAATGCAATAGGCAATTTGCTTCAAAGCAAAAATTATGAAGTCTATCTTCCCAAAAGAGATGAACTGGACGTAACAAACGAAAAAAATGTTAACTCATATTTTGCAAATAATACTCCTGACATTTTGATTAATAATGCAGGCGCAATACTAATTGAGGAAATAGAAAAAAATAATATCAGCAAGCATAAAAATGTAATAGATGTAAATTTGACAGCAGTATTTACCTGCACGGGAGCGGTATTAGCGCGAAATAAAAATGCACAAATTATAAATATAGGTTCATCGGCAGGGACAAAAGTTCACGGACAATGGAGCTCTTACTGCGCTTCAAAAGCCGGAGTTATTATGGCAACACAATGCTGGGCTCAAGAGGGAGTAAATGCGATTTGTCTTTCTCCGGGACGCACTTTAACTAAAATGCGGAAATCAATGTATCCGGATGAAAATGCTGATACGCTATTAAAACCTGAAGATTTCGCAAAAATTGTTTATAAAGCAATTAATGGTGAATACAAAACCGGAATTAATCTTGATGTAAATATTAATAATATAAAGGAGTTACTAAATGACTGACAGAAAAATAATTACCATTAATACAAACAAACAATTTATCAGTTTGAATAAGTATATAGAAGAATTTATAAAAGATAAAGGCGACGGAATTGTTAATATATTTACCAGACATACAACCTGTGCAATAAAAATCATAGAAGGCGAATTATTACTTTTGGCGGATATTAATAACTTTTTACAAAATCTTGTTCCCGAAAAAAATAATTATATGCACGATAAAATTGAAATAAGGCAAGTACCTGTAAATGAACGTGTAAATGCACATTCACACTTAAGACAACTTATATTACCTACATCGGAAACAATACCAGTAGAAAAAGGCAAAATGATGTTAGGAAAATGGCAGACTGTATATTTAATTGAGCTTGACCCCATAAGAGACAGAGAGGTTGTATTAACTTTTATAAAAATGTATAATTAGCAGAAAGGATTTTTTAAAGTTTTGATTATGCGGTTATTCTCGCCTCCGGAAAAGTAAGCAATACTGGTATGAATCCCCATACTGCCCATACCAATAGGACTTACTTTAAGCTCTCTTAATAATCTGTATGCATTTTAAGACCTTCCTATATTTCTATTATCCTATCAGATGAGATTTACTATTAGTCTATATTTTTATGTTATTATTGATATAAAAATATTCTCCCATTATTAATAAAGAAAAAGGATATAAGTAAAAAACATGAGAAAAGAAAATATATGGATATAAAAACAGATTTATATATTTATATTTCTATATTCTTTTCCAGAATCTTTAAAAATTGTTCATTAACAAATAAATACTGGAAAAAATTTACAGCATTTACAGATTATAAATTATTTAATAATAAATGGAATCATTATAAAATTATTCCATTGGGAACATATTGTCTGCCAAGAGTTATAACGACCGTTAACAAATTAAAGCCGTCAAAATTAAACGGAGAAAAAACCCTGCCTTTTGATTTGGCATTTTTTAAAGATATGAATAAAAATATTGACCTCGTAATAAATCATTTTGACGATATCTTTGATGAGCAAAAGGAAGGGTTTTCTTATGATAAAGAAAATAAATATTGGATTAACAAAAAATATAATATAATATTTAACCACGAATATAATTTAAATTATGCTGAATTAAAATCCTTGTATGAGAAGAGAATTAATAATTTATATGAATATATTAGCGATAAATCAAAACATATATTTTATTTAATAGCTGTTTTTGAGCCTTTGAGCGCTTCCAAATTAGAAGAATTATATAAATATACTAAAGAGCTTAGAGGCGATGATAAAATTGATATAATAATTATTAATCAATCCGAAAATAAAATAAATTTAAAAATCCCGTATGTTCATATTATTAATGCATTTAACTATGATTTATTTAATGACATCAATTTATGGAATAATTGGGTTGCGCATTTAAAATCATTAAAATCTGTACAAGCTAAATTATTTTTTAGAAAAATTACTAATGATTTAAGGAATATAATTCTTTCTTCCATTTAAAATAAAAATAAATCCCTAATAAAAGGTAAATAAACCACATTAAAAGTGTTGCGATATAATCAGCACCGTTAATACAGGCTATGGACCACATAATAACCGATACAAAGTTTACAATTGTCCATACATACCATTGTTCAATACATCTTTTTACCGTTAAAAACTGCCCTAAAAGTGAAAAACCTGTTATAATGCTGTCCGTTATCGGTGATTTACCTCCGAATATATTTAATATTTCATATATGACAATAGTTATAAAAACTGTAAAAATAAAATAAACACTACGCTGTTTTGTGCTTAATTCAGTTTTATATATTTCATTTTTTTCTTTATTAATGTACTTTTTCCATTTAAAAATACCGATTACCTGCATAGGAAAAAAATAAAATCCGTATAATGCCATATTTCCGTAAAATCCGTTTTTATATGCAATTAAACAGTATAAAAAAGTCCCCGTCAGCCCTATATAATAACAATATACTTTGCCCTTTCCCGCAAACAAAGTGTATGTTATTCCGCATATTGCAGAAATCAGCGCAATTTTACTGTCTTGAGTTAAAACTGAAATTATAATAACCGATAATATTACAATTGAGTAAAAAATTCTCTCTGAAATGTTAAAAAATTTTATTTCTGATTTTATATAATTAATGAGTTTCATTTTTTAATTATAATTTAAACAT
Organism: Candidatus Gastranaerophilales bacterium; assembly: GCA_947628355.1. Taxonomy (GTDB): domain Bacteria; phylum Cyanobacteriota; class Vampirovibrionia; order Gastranaerophilales; family Gastranaerophilaceae; genus Avigastranaerophilus. The sequence continues at coordinate 3,419 of CANQZO010000102.1, forward strand.
GAGAATATCTGAGATTAACAGCAAAATAAATTTTAAAGGCGGTTTTAACAATAAACTTTTATTGAAAGGCTTGGAAATCGCTGCAAATCATCCTGCAAGTTTTATTGCGGGTACTACGCTTTTGATGTCCTCTGTTATAAGACCTATTGCAATTGCTTGTACTCCTAAAACAGATAAAGAAAACAAAAAATACGCCATAGCTGATTCTATTTCATCAGGGCTTATTAAATTCGGTATAACAGAGCTTGTTGCACTGCCCGTTGAAAATGCTATTAAGCATATTAATAAAAATCCCGAAAAATATTTAAACTCAAAGACAATTAAAAACTTTACCGAAAAAGGAAAATCACTTTTAGAGTCCAAAAACTATAAATTCGCTCAGCAACTTGTTAAAAATACTCCAAGCATTATAACCGCAATTCCTAAATCAATGACAGCCGTTGCGTTAATTCCTTTTGTTATGAATAAATTATTCCCCGAAAAAAAGAAACAAGAACAAATTATTTATACTCAACCCGCGGGCAGAAGTCCTGTTTTTTCGGCATTTTATAATAATCAGGTAAGTTTTAAAGGTGTGCAAAATACTACAGCACAAGGAATAAGCAAAATATTTAATTCTCAAACATTTCAAAATTTTGTAACTAAACACAGCTTTAATGACACAAATATCGCAAGAAATATGACTATTGCAACAGATATTCTTCTTGCAGGCTCATCCGTTATCAGAACAAAAAAATCTAAAAAAATTAAAGAAGATAAGAAAAAACCGCTTATTTATAATAAGCTGATAACAACCGCAATAAGCGTTTTGGGCGGATATAAAATTGATAAAATGATACAAAAAAGTACAAAATCATTTATTGAAAAATTTAAACAGGCTAATATAGCTGACCCGAAACTTGATAAATATATTCAAGGCATAAACGTAGTAAGACCAACATTGGTATTTGCACTTTTATATTACGGTATTCTCCCGATACTCTCAACATTTACGGCTGATAAATTAGATAAATTAAATAATAAAAAGGAAAAATCATGAATAACGAACAATTAAAAGAAAAAATGAAAAAATTTGAAACAATGATTAATACGGCTGATGAACAATTAGCACAAGAGTTAATTGCTTCTGACGCTTCATTTTACACACCCGTAAGCCCCAAAGCACTATACGGGGGAAAAGGCTATTTATCCGTTGTTCATTTTATGAGAAAAGGCTTTAGTGATGTTCAATGGAAAGCAGAAGATATGATTTCTGAAAATAATAAAATTGCTATCCGCTGGACATTAACGGGTACTCATGACGGTGAATTTTTAGGAGTACAGCCTACGGGTGTAAAAATTAAAACAAGCGTAATGAACTTTTATTATTTCAATAACGAGGGTAAAATTACTAATGATATAGCTGCGGAAGGGATGATTGGCATTTTAAAACCTCTTGGTTTATAATTTTAAAAATTATGACTGCAGTTTATCAAGCAGATTTTTTATCTCTTCAATCTTTTGTTTAGCATCATTACCGGTAAGCGACGAAGCTACACAGTTTTCAAGATGAGTTTTTAAAATATTGCTTTCAACTCGTCTTATGGCAGATTGTACCGCTTTTAACTGGATAATGATATCAGGGCAGTATCTTTTGTCCTCTATCATTTTTTTTATTCCTTCAAGCTGTCCTATTGCTCTGTTAATTCGGGGGATTTCAGCTTTATGGCAAGGATGATTATTATCTGTTTCTTTTTTCATACTCGTATTATACCATAAAAAGAGGCTTTCGCCCCTTTTTATTCTTCTTTTTTATCTGCACAATTAGGACAATTACAAGTTTCTCCGTCACATTGACAATTATCTCCGCAGGTGCAGTTTTCGCATTTACATTTTGGATTTGAACACTTTGCCATATTTTATCTCCTTTGTTTTTATATTTTTATTATACCCCCTGGGAGTATATTTATCAAGTTTAAAATATTTAAAAACCGCCTCATAAGAGGCGGTATGAATTTATTAATAATTTAAGAAATCCAAAGGCGGAATTTCCGTTATTTCTTCATATTTTTCAGCACTTACCGTATTAGGTGCCTGATATTCTTCTTCTAAGGAGTCCTCCAAGAGTTCGGACTGCATTTCAAGTAAGCTGTCATCAGCGCAGGCAATATCTCTGCCTATAGATTTAATTGAAAGATAAACAGCTTTTTCTGACGGAGCACCGTCTTCGTTTACTTTTTCCTGAACTTTATAGCTTGCCCAATCTTCATCAAGCTCATCGACAAAAGCATATTCGCCGTCTTCAATTACACGTTTTCCGACTTCATCTTTTAATACTTTAGCTACATATTTCTTTTGCGACATAAATCTGCAAGGGAGCACAAGCTCTGTTCCGATAACTTCCTCGGGGTCGCGTTTTTCGTATTTTTTAAACATCTCGGCAGCTGCTTGAAGGTGTCCGATTTCCATTTGCATCATTTCTTCCCAGATGAGTTTTAATCTTTCATCAACTTCATCTTCGTAGCAGTTGTAGTAATTGCAAACTTCGGTAAATTCGTGGAGCAGCCATTTTTCAAACATTGTTTCCGTCGGGTCAACTAAAGTTTCATACATCGTAACGTGTTCTTCTTCAACATCGCAAATTTCGGCATATAAACGTTTTAAATCGTTATTTCCGTACATAAATCCGTGCTCTGCGTAATAGTTATGAGTCTGCTGTTCGCCGGATATAAGAGTTAATATGTTTACTTTTGTTTGAGGCGCTGTTTTTTCCTTATCATAAGGTTTCCTTATTCTCAAAGCATTACAGTTATGATGATATTGCGTGGGTCTGCCGATTACAACATCAGTCATTTTGTGCAAAATTTCGTTTGGGTCTGTTTCTTCTACCATATAAGCAAATTGCGAGTATCTGTATAAATGGTCAAAGTCTTCTAATAGTCCGAAATCAAAAGTTTCTTTTACATATTTATCGGGTTCATTCTGCGCAAGCCAAGCTGTTAAATCAACTGCAACCTGCTCATAGCCTAAAGTTGTATCTAAAACAGTTTGATTCCAAGGAGTCAACCAATTAACCGTTGTTTGCTGCATATCTTCAATTCGTCTTGTACGAACAAGAAGTTTATTTAATTCCATATCGTCGGATTTTCTGACAAAACAATGCTTGAAAGTCCACGCTTCTGTTTCAATACCGTTCATTAAAATTTGTCTTGTTCTTGTGTAGTTATCAGCTTCCATTCTGTTAAAAGGACGTTTGACTATATCATGCCAAGTTCTTATTTGTTTATCTATCGGAATACCTTTTTCTTTTAAAACATTCATATTTTATCCTTTCTTTTTTGAGTAAAACAGTAAATTTTTATAAGCAAAGTGCGTGGGCAAAGAGCTCGCCGACCTTGTGGTTATAAAATCGCCCGTCATCTTTAGCAAACAGATTTTCCCAGTGACTTTCGGGAGTTCCGTCCAAGGAATATGACGGGTTTGTCATCATTATATGGTGGGTGTTTGTGTCGTATCTTAGAGGGAAAATATCGTTTGTCTGCATAAAACTCGGGAGTTTATCGCTTGCTTGATAAAACGCAAATAGTGCTGTATTTATCCTGTGAAGCCTTTGTTCATAAGATATTCCGCCCTCGTAATTATCATTTTCTATCTCAACCC
>CANQZO010000103.1 GCA_947628355.1 Candidatus Gastranaerophilales bacterium
AAGAAATTAAAACAGGATTAGGCTCATACAACGTAAATACGGCAGTTAATGCAATGAATGCGACTATAACTCTTCAAAGCTTTGACCGAGATGTTTTTGACAAAATAGCTGACCCGATGGGTGTTTTAACAATGACCTGTTACGGCTCATTAGATACCTATACAAACGGCGCTCTTGAAAAATCGGAACAAATAAAAATGGTTATGACAGGCACGAGTAAAAACTTTTCAACTTTAGGTGAACTTGAGCAGCAAACAAGAGCGGATTATGCAATCGAATTTAATATTTCTGCCGTAAAAGTTTACATCAATAACCAAGAAAAACTTCATATTGATGTTCCAAACTATATTTTCAAAAAAGACGGCAAAGATGTTTTCGGCAATTACAAAAATATATTAGGACTTAACTAGGAAAGGAAAATACTATGGCAAAAGAACTAGAGGCACAAGAAACGAATAAAAATTTAAAAGAGTTTAAAACTCACTTGGGCAAAAAAGTTGTCGTTGATACATCTTTAATGACAGGTGCTCTGCTGATGAAAGGCAGAAAAATAAGTGAGTATGTCGGCACAGCTATATTTATGATGTCTCAGATAGCAACTTTTGACGGGAAACATTATACCTATAATGAAATTCTTGAATGGAGTGCTTTTGAAGTTATGTCGGTAGAGAAGATTTGGGGGGAGTTATCGGAACTAACATAGTTCCTGATTGTGAACAACTTGTATTTATAGCTCATTTTTTGCATTTTTCAAAAAAAGAAATAGAAGAAATGAGCTTTGCCTCAATAAATGACTGGTTCGATGAAGGTTATTCATTATGGAAAAGAATGAATGAAGCTAAAATACCAAATGAACTAAAGGGAAATAATAATGCCATCTTCAAGTGATATGAAATTAAATTTAATATTAAAAGCAACGGACGGGATGAGTGCTGTCGTAAAATCAGCCTGTTCTCAGTCCGATGAAGCTTTTGATAAAATGAACAAAAAACTTGAAGAAACGGCAGGAAAATTTGAAAGCACAGGTAAAAAAGCCGCACTTTTTGGCGGTGCTTTAACCGGGCTTTCATTCGCTAATGTTAAAATGGCCGGTGATTTTGAATCAGGGATAAATAACGTTTCAACTTTAATTGATACAAATGTTGAAAACATTAACGATATGAAGAAAAAGGTGCTTGAAATAGGAAAAAGTTCACCTAAAGCAATCAGTGATTTAACTGACGGCTTATATTCAATAAGAAGTGCAGGAATTGAGGCAGCAAAACAATTTGATGTTTTAAAGGGTTCAGAAATGTTAGCCGTTGCAGGTTTAAGTACAACCGCTGAAGCTGTTGACGTAACAACTTCAGCTCTAAATGCCTTTAATTTAAAAGGGAATGAAGCAAATAAAATATATGATATGTTCTTTAAAGTTGTTAAATACGGGAAAACAAACATATCGGAATTTGCTCAAGGTTTTGGTTCGACGGCAGGAGTAGTAGCTGCTGCAAATATCAAAATTGATGAATATTCTGCAGCAGTTGCTGCTATGACAACATCAGGCTTAAAAGCAGCCAATGCACATACTCAAATAAAAGCAGCCATAGCAGGTTTAAGCAGAGGTTCAAAAGAACAGCTTGCTGTATTTAATAAATTAGGTTCAAAATCATTCAATGATTTAATTGTTAAATCAGGCGGAATGGTAAATGCTTTTAACCGAATAAATAAAGCGGTCGGAGGCAATCAATCAAAAATAATACAATTAGTCGGTTCCGTTGAAGGATATAACGCAATATTATCTTTAACCGGTGCAAATAATGCAACTTATTTAAAAGCCTTAGATGATATGAGAAATGGCGGTGATTCTTTATCTGAAGCTTACCAAAAACAGACTGAAGGCATAAATAATCAGATGGCATTAATGAAAAATAACTTACAAGCTTTAGGTATTGAATTTGGAAGTGCCCTTGTTCCGGCTGTAAAAGCGGCAGGCAGTGCAATAAAAGGATTAACCACTATTCTTTCCAATATGCCTGACGGTTTAAAATCATTTTTAGCTATAACGACTGCAGGAATAGGAATAATAAGCTTGTTTGGTGGAACAAGTTTAGTGGTAATCGGTTCAATGATAAAGAATATTATTTTATTAAGGAATGCACTTCGCAGTGCAGATATATTTATATGGGCAAATAAAGCACAATTAGGTATGGTCGGAATGTTTGGAGGGGCAATACTTCTTATTGGAGCATTAGCTGCCGGAGTAATTTATTGTTATAAACATTTTGAGGGTTTTAGGGCTGTTTGTGACGGAGTATGGGCGACTATAAAGGCAGGCGGTGCATGGATTGCTTCTTTAACGCAAATAATAATAAACGGTGCAATTAATTTTTGGAATTTTATAAAGCCTGCGGTTAAAATCGGTGCGACTATATTAGCTTGGACAACTCCGATAGGTCTTGTAATACAAGCATTAAAACAATTGTGGAATTGGTTTGGCAAAATTATTGAAAAAGCCGGAGGCTGGAAAGGTCTCGGAGATAAATTGAAATCTTGGGGAGAAGAGCAGGAACAAAAAGCTGAAGCTGTTAACGGTGAAACGAAAAGAAATCGTGAAGCAAACGGAGTTAAGCCAAACGGCACACACGCAAACGGATTAGATAGAGTTCCATTTGACGGATATATAGCGGAAGTACATAAAGACGAAGCAATTTTAACGAAGCCGCAGGCTGACAGATGGCGTAATTCTTCGGCTTCTGTTAAATCGGGTTCAAATTATGCTGAAGCACAAAATATAAGCCTTGATTTTAAGCCGACAATTAATATAAATTCTGATTTTTCAGGGAATGAAAACATTGAAACAAAAATTTTAGCAGTTTTGAGGCAATATAGCGATGAATTATTCAGACAGTTCCTTGATTTTCTTCAAAGACAGGAAGCGAGGGCGTACTAATGATTTTTAAAGAATGGAGTATATCCAAAATTTTAAAGCAGTCCCAAATAAAAAACAGCACAAAAACATATACATATAATCAACAAGAGAGAATTAACTCTAAACCTATTCTTCAGGCAGGCAGCGAAAATTTAAGAGAATATCCTTTATTTTTGCAGCTTCATAGTCAGTTTTGCGATCCAAAGGAAATTATAAAAACGATAGAAGATTATGCAGCTTCAAGAGAGTCTATAGAATGGGTAAAAGATAATGATTACATGGGAAGTTTTGTTATTTCTTCTATCGATAAATTAATAAAAAATGAAATAAAAGGAAATATAATATATGCAGAAGTTTCTTTTACCCTTCTAGAAAATCCGGTTGAAATTGAGCAGCAAATAACTGATTTAGATAAATATGATAAATATAGCGAGAATTCAAATAAATTTAAGGATTTTGGTCTGAAAATAAAAGATTCAATAACTGAAAACATAAAGGAAACTATCGAAAGCGGAATCATCTCCGATAATTTGTCAGACAGTGCAAAAGAAATATTATCAAGCATTACAAACGGGGTATTGAATGATATTTCAGACGGAAAAATAACTGAAATATATAATACCTGCAATAATTATGCTGACATAATTGAAAATGATAGAAATTTGAATTTTTCTGATTTAAAGGAACTTACAGAAATAATAACATCAATACCTGATTTAATGTTAAATTCAGCGATGAGAAAGGCGGTAAATTGATGAAATATATTTTTCATACAGTTAAACCGTTTGAGCGATGGGATAATATTGCTTATCAATATTACGGAAACCAATATAAAATACAGCCTTTAATCGAATCTAATCCGCATGTTTCAATAAGCGGAATTTTAAAAGAAGGAACTGAAATAAAAGTCCCGATTGAGGATGAAGTAAAAATTGATAATTCAATGCTTCCGGTTTGGAGGCAGCAATGAGTAAAGATATTACTAACATTCATTCCAAAAATTGGCAACACAAAAGAGGTTCGATAGGCGATATTGCTATTAACAATGAGGATATTAAACAATGTATTAATTCAATTTTTGCAACATCAAAAGGCGAAGTTCCTTTAAACCCGGAAGCCGGAACAAATATCATTGAAGCTATTGATGAAAACCCTGAAGATGCAGCAGAAATCGCAATAAAAACGGCATATAAAGAGATACCGAGGCAAGAGCCGAGATGTGAAATATTGCAGACAGTACCCGAAATAAATATAAATACAGGGGAATTAAAATTAACTATTTATTTTAAAAACAAAAAAACAAATATTACTGATAAAACAGAGGTATACATAAAATGAACACACTGGAATTCATAAAAGTTGATGCTTTTGAAGATGAACAAAATTTAATAAAAAAATTTGAAAAGGAAACTGATACAAAATTGCAGCCAATGCAGGATGCACGAATACTCATTTCACTAATTGCATATTACGGTAGTCTGTTAAAAGCTCAAATTAACGATGCTTGCAACTTAAATATAGTTGAAAATTCAAGAGCACCTATTTTGGATTTTTTGGGCAAATTTAAAAATTGTCCGAGAAACACAAAACAAAAAGGCGAAGATGACCTTTTGATAAAACTAAATACAACCTTCAGCTACGATTTAACGATAAATAAAGGTTTTCAAGTAAAATCAAACGACGGCTTATATATTTTTGAAACAAAAAACGATTTGATAATTAAAGCAGGTGAAACTCAAGGAATCGTAAGAATTGAATCACAAGAGACAACAGCTGAAGTTAATAAATATAAAGCAGGCGAAGTAAATACGGTTATATCATCAAGCTTCTCCTTTATAGATAGTGTTTCAAATATAAACGGAATAAACGGCGGAAGTGATGATGAAGGTGATGAAAATTATATAAAAAGAATTTTACTTGCCCCAGAAGGTTTTTCAGTTGCAGGCCCCGAGTTAGCATATATATATTTTGCCTTATCCGCTCACCCTTCAATAGTTGATGTTTCAGTTGATGTCCCAAATGAAGATGCAACTGCTGAAATCAACGGAACAAAGAGTATATTAACCGAAAATCAAGCTGATAATGAACTTTTTTCAACCGAAATCAATTATCAAACGGGAGAAATGGAAATAGATTTAAAACAGCAAATAAGCACAGGAAGCAAAATAAAAATCAAAATTCCACATCCTTATGAAATAGATATATATACATTAACAGATGACGGCGAAGCAGGAGATACTGTATTAAAAGCAGTTGAAAACAAGCTGCAGGATGTTCGTCCTTTATGTGATTATGTTGTGCCCAAAAGTGCGATAGTTCAAAACTTTACAATTTCAGGAACGGTCTATATTAGAAAAAATGCTGATAAAGAAGTAATAGAAAAAGAAGTTAACGATGTTTTAAAGTTTTTTTTGGCTTCTGTTAAATCTAAGTTAAATAAAAGTATAGTAAAACATACAGATATAATATCACCTGTTTGCCGGATAGAAAATGTTTATGATTTTAAATTGACAGAGCCTGCAACGAATTTACCGCCTTTAAAAAATACTTATTACAGAGGAATATTAGGTAATATTCAATTTGAAAGGGTTAATTATGACTAATAATAGTTTATTGCCTTTAGTTTACCAAGATAAACAAAATTTAGCACTTGAGGAGTGCATAAAAGAAGAATTGAATATTGATTTAAAGCAATTTTTAATTTTCCCTATAGAAAATGCTTCGGACGATTTACTTCCAATTTTAGCCAAAGAATTTCATGTTATGGGTGCTGAAGGCTGGAATATGTGCCGCAATAGAAAAGAAAAAATAAATTTACTTTTAAACTCGTTGAATAAGCACATTATGAAGGGAATTAAACCAACAATATTAAATGTATTAAAAGATTTTGGCATAATTGCCGAAATATCTGAATTTTTTGAATACGGTGGCAGACCTGCTCATTACATAATGAAGTTTGTAAATATCTATGATCGAGGCTTAACTAAAGAATTGGAAGAAGATATAAAAGAGTTAATCAAAGCTTATGCACCTAAAACAAGAATTTTAGACTATATTAATTATTATTTATGTTCTATTTCAAAAATATATATAAGTTCAAGGTTTACAACGCTTGAAAAATGCACAATAACAACAAGAAAGGTAGTACTATAATGGCTGAATATTATACATTAGTTACGGATATAGGAGTTGAATTATTAAATGATTGTTTAATAACTCAGAAAATTTTTCCCGGATATAAAATGGCAGTAGGTGACTCCAACGGAGTTTATTATGAACCGGAAAAAACACAGACTTCCTTAAAAAATCAAAAATATATTACAAATACAGTTAATAAAGGGAAAAAAGGGAATTATATATATTTTAATATGCAAATTCCACCATCAGAGGGCGATTATACAATAAGAGAAGTGGGTTTGTTTGATGAAGAAAATAATTTACTGGCAATAGCTAAATATCCTGAAACAATAAAACAAAAAGCATTAGGCGATGCTAGCAAAACAATTATGATTGAAATTCAAATTGAGCTTTCAGATAGTGCAATAAATACTATTATTATTGATAATAGCGGGAATCTTGTAACTGAAGAAAAATTAAGTGAATATCAAAAAACAGATGAAAAAGGGAAAGCAAACGGTTATGCACCATTAAACGGTTCAACTAAAATTCCTTGCGAACACTTTCTGATTGCGAATTATAACGAAATTGGCGGAGTTATCGTTGATGAACAAAATTTTAATATAACCCCCGAGGGTAAATTATCCCTAAAAGACCCAACTGACGGAGAAACCGTATTTTTAGATGAAAACGGAAAATTAATCTCACCAAAATATAACCTCTTTGACATCATTCAAAAAGACCACGAATTAACCTTTGAAGAAAGTATGGGGCTGGCAAAATTAGGTAGTTACGTATATAAAACAAGCGACGAAATAAACAGATACGGCTACCCTGAATTTTATAAAAAATGTATGGAGGAATTTGGAGAGAGCGAAGAGGAGAAGGTATATGAAGTAGTAGAGCAGCCGTATTTTTATGGGAATAGCAGTAACGGAGTAGGAATAAAGGATTCTAGGGGGAATACGACGACGTTGCAGGCGATAATGAACGGGAC
>CANQZO010000104.1 GCA_947628355.1 Candidatus Gastranaerophilales bacterium
AAACTCATTCTTCGCTTGTTCGTTTTGTAAGAAAAAAGATAAACTCCTCAGGTGGGACAGCTACGGCTCTGCCTTCGCATACAGCTAACGCATACAAACTCACAAAACTCATTCTTCGCTTGTTCGTTTTGTAAGGCTCAGTCACACTCCGCTTCGCTTCGGATACAGGCTCACAATCTTCGCATTGCTTAGATGTTCGCTTTGTAATCCTCACTTCGTTGCGGTGCTTCGCTTTGTATCTCACCTACGGTTCTCGTCCCACTTATAAAAATAAAAAATAAAAAAGATAAACTCCTCAGGTGGGACTCGAACCTACAACCCTTCGGTTAACAGCCGAATGCTCTGCCATTGAGCTACTGAGGAATATCTATATTCTTATATTACCAAAAAAAATTTTAATGTAAAGTAGTTTTTATTAAATAAGCTGATGAAGGGATTTGAACCCTTGACCTACTGATTACGAATCAGTTGCTCTACCAACTGAGCTACATCAGCATTATTTACATTCTTTATTATAAGATAAAAATATTATTTGCAAAACATTTCTAATACATTTGTTGTTGCAGAATTATTGTTTTTTATATCATTATAATTGTATTTTTTTATTTCAACGGCTGACGAATTTTTTGTAATCCTTGCTTTTAAAGGTTTCTTTCCTGTTAATAATCTCATAAACTTAAAGTATTTACCAAGGAAGCCTTTTCGGTTTTCATTTTTTTCATCAATAGCCTGTAATTCTTCATAAGTTTTTCTTCCGACAGGCATTCCTATTGATTTTCTTGTTAATATTTCGGTTGTAATTGTATTCGGGATTACAACAGCAGCCATTCCTTTTAATGAGCTGTTATATGTCGATCTGAATGTTGCATTGAACCAGTTAATAAGCATTGATTGATAGAACAGAGCGCTTAATCTTTGAATTATACGTTCGTTTGCTTTTTCTTTTGCACCTTCTTTATCTTTTCCGTTGGATTTTAACATAACCATATTGTAGTTATCAGCGACAAGAAATGCAGATGTTACTGCCGATGATGCGAGTTTTGACATCATTGCCAAGTCTGTATTTTTATTACTTGACTGTGTTACTCCGTTAAATGATTTTTCTACCGCACGGTCTACAAATATTTTTAATTTAAGATGTGCTTTATCAAATGCTTCTTTAGCTTGTTTTAATTTTACAACGACTTCATCGTTTTGACCTAATTTAATTCCCTGTTCTTTTGCTTTGTCAAACGCAGCTTGAGCTTGTTTTAATGCAGCCTCTGCATTTCTGTAAGGAAGTGTTTTCTTTTCAAGTTTATCCATCGCATTAACAAATATTGTCTGGCTTATTTGACCTGCTTTTGGATTTTTCTCTCCGTATATTTCCGTTATTATTCGATGTATTACCTTTTCAAATTTTGTAATTTCTTTTTTTGATAATCCGATTTCTGCGGAAGCAATATGCTTTTCTATAGGTGATACTGCTACATTTATTAAGTTGCTTGCCAAACTGAACGGTAATTTCGCAGCTTTAAGAATAAACCTAAACGGTTCTATCAATACGTCTATAAACGGTTTTAGCTTAGTTTCCACTTGGATGGCTTCATAAGTTGTATTATTTTTTATACTTTCCGTAATCGTTTCATATAAATTTTTAGATTGTTCCGAGGTTAATTCCACTTTTTTATTGTTTAAAATTTCTCTAACTTTTGCTGCAATACTTTCGGCTTTGCTTTCTGCAATATCAGTCTGACCATTTTTAATTGAGGTTTTAATTGCGGATTTTATTGCTTCAGCTACAGTTCCGTTTGATATGCCTGTTGCTTCAGCTGCACTATTGGCAATTATTTCAGCCGCACCTGCTTTTAGTCTGCCTTTTTCCATTTTTATAATGCCGTCAGTTATTTTGCCGTATTTATTCTTTATAAATTCATGTCCCTCTGCAATTTTTTCGCACCCTGCTGATTTTAGGCTGTTTGTTAACTCTTCAAAATCCTGAGTTTTCATTTCAAAGTCTTTAAATGCAAGCGGGTTATATATCTTACTTTTAAAGAATTTTCCTATTTCTTTTATTCCCTTTACCAATTGAGAATTTTTTGTTAAGGAGCTATTTTTCAGCAGGCTTAATACAAAACCGCCTCCGATTAATATTATCAGCCCTTTTTTGAATGTTTCCGTATTTATTAGTGCTTTTTTCTCTGATTTTTTATCGGTTTTGTTTTCGGTGTTTTGTTTTACGGGTTGTTTTGTCAAATCTGCTTTTAAGTTTGAAAAGACTGCAGGGTCTTTTTTATCCGCAGGAATAAAATCAAAGTTTTGAGTTTGTGTTTTTGTTTTTGTTTCTGTTTGCTTTCCTTTTTTCTTATTATTATATTCGACTGCTTTTTCTTTTGTCAGAAACATTATAGGTTTACCTAAGCGTTTTCTTGATGTAATTTCTGAGAACAGAACAGTTAATGCCGAAGTTACCGGAACAAACCATGGTATCGTATTAACTTGTTTTGTAAATGCTCCGTATACCAATAATTGTATATATGCAGTTGTAAATACCCTTGAAATCTCCTGTTTTTGTCTTTCTTTTGCTTCTTTTTTAGACATTTCTTTTGTATCACCGCACATTACGGATAAGTTATATGCGTCATTTGCTAAAAATAGTACGGGGATTAATCCCGATACTATTCTGTTTAAAGGTCTTTCAAATGCCGTATTATAGTTTCCCGTATGCTTATCAAAAAATTTATTGCTTACTTTATATAAACTTTCCTTTATATATTCGCTCGCTTTTTTTATTAATTCGGGGTCTTTTGTTTGCGCAGTTCCGTTTAACTGTGCAATTACGTTTTTGACCATATTATCCGCGTCTGCTTTGTTTGTTGTATTTTCTTTGGCAAATTTTGTTATTATGTCTTTTGTTTTATCGTACATTCCTTTTAAGATATCGGTTCTTTCATTAAGGTCGTTTATCTTTCTTGGAACTCTTAAAACAGGATTTTTATATACCGCGTTTAATGAATTTTTTATTTTAGATAAAACACTTTTATTTTTCACTAATGAAGCAATTTTTTTACTTTCGGTTAATGAAATTAATTTTTTTAATACCCAGCTGACAGAGTATAAAGGCAGTGAAATTATCGGAAATAATAAGTTTTCTGCCAAAAGTGCGGGAATTTTCTTCGGTTTTATTGAAGAAATACCTTTTTCCATATTAAATCGTGCATTTGCGCTTAATCTTAATAAAGGTGATTTATCGGTTGCCAAGTTGCCTATTTTTTCGCCTACGCGCTCGGCTATATTTCCGTAATGCTGTTTAATTATATTTGTTATTGGTTTATCTGCTTCGGTTATTATTGATGGAAGTCCGCCTTTAAATGAGGTTGTCCTATGGGGGAGTCGTTTGCTCCTTAATATTCTTATATTCCCCACATCAGGTTGTATAGTGTTCATCTTACTTCCTTTTTCGGACTTAATCCTTTTATTTTAAAAACCTTGAAAGTTTTTTTTGTTAGTTCCTTATAAAAATTTAACAATTTTTATTCGGGATATCTGGATGTTGCTTTTAATAGCATTTTTGCCAATTTATCGGCACCTTCAAAACCTCTTTCTTCTATTTTTTTACTAGCTTTTTCAACATCATATTTTACAAATTTATGTTTTACCGTAAAAGTAGAATTTTCCTCATTTATATCCATTATTACGTAGCAAGATTCGGGACTTTCGCTGAATGGTCTGCCTATACTTCCCGCGTTTACTACTGTTTGATTAGTATTTGTTTGATACCCGCAGGGCATGTGTGTATGACCGCAAAAAATTATGTCTGCATTTGTGTCTTTTATCATTTCTTCAATTTGCTCTATCGGCAAATTGGGATATATATTTTCATTATTTTTTCTTGGAGAACCGTGAACCAATAATATTTTTATCCCGAACAGTGTTAATTCGAGCTGAGGCGTTAAATCTTTTAAAAATTCTTTGTCCTCATTGCTTAACAGTTCGCTGTCTGCCAGATAAGCACTTCCCATGACTGCGTTTGTTTTAAGTATGTCATTATATGTATCAAACGAAAATACAGACAACATCTTGTCTGTATTCCCTTGTATTATATAAAAATCTTTTGATTGCATTAAGTCATGTATTTTTTTTATTGTTTGTATAGGCTCGGGCCCCGCCATTGCTATATCTCCCAAACAAAATATTTTTGAACAATTCTCTGATTTTATATCGTTTAATACACTGTTTAGTGCATCTAAATTCCCGTGAATGTCCGATATTACCGCAATTCTCATGTTATATCCCTAAACTTTTATGATAATATAATTTTAACAGGAACAATAAAAATATGATACAAAGAAGAAAATCAAAACAAATTCAAATCGGTAATATAAAAATAGGCGGAGGAGCTCCTATCTCGGTTCAGTCAATGACAAACACCGATACAAGAGATGTAAAATCCACCTTAAAACAAATTAACAATTTATCCGAAAATGGTTGTGAACTGGTCAGGTTGGCAATATTAAACTCAGATGCGGCAGATGCTGTGCGGGAAATAAAAAAATATTCTCCAGTTCCTTTAATTGCAGACATTCATTTTGATTATCGTCTTGCTATAAAATGTATAGAAAACGGGATTGACGCGCTTAGAATTAACCCCGGAAACATCGGCAGTGACGAGCATACAAAAAAAGTTACGGCACTTGCAAAAATTAATAATGTTCCGATAAGAATAGGCATTAACGGCGGGTCGCTGGAAAAGGAACTTGAACAACTTAATATTCCGCTGCATGAAAAAATGGTTATGAGCGCAATGCGCCATATTCAAATATTGGAAGATAATGATTTCGATAAAATCAAAATTTCATTAAAATCAAGTGATGTAATGACAACGATTGAAGCATACAGATTAATAGCTTCAAAAGTTGATTATCCGCTTCATCTTGGTGTTACTGAAGCGGGAACATATACTGGCGGAATTGTAAAATCGGCGGTAGGACTTGGAACTTTACTCGCTGAGGGTATAGGAGATACCATAAGAGTCTCGCTTACCGATAATCCCGTAGAGGAAGTTAAAGCAGGGTATATGATTTTAAAATCGCTTAATTTAAGGCAGCGGGGAATTAATTTTATTTCTTGCCCAACTTGCGGAAGAACTCAAATAAATTTAATAAATCTTGCAAAAGAAGTTGAGGAGCGTCTTAAAGATTTTGATAAACCTTTTACGATTGCGGTTATGGGGTGCGCAGTTAACGGTCCCGGAGAAGCAAAACATGCCGATTACGGTATTGCAGGCGGTATTAAAGAGGGATATATATTTAAAAAGGGTGAAATAATTAAGCGTTTACCCGAGGATAAACTTGTTGATGAATTTATAAATATCATCCGAACGGAGAATGTTTAATTATTGCAATATATTAAAATATAAGCTATCATGTTATTAAATAAGAGGATTATATATGAAAAAGACAATTTTATTATTTTCTTTAATTTTAATAGCACAGGCATCTTTTGCGTTTATTGATACTCAATATACGACAGATGAAAAATTCCTTGTAAACACGGGATATTCTAAAGAGGCTGCAAAAATAATAGATATTACGGCTGAAAATCCATACAGAGAACCGGCTGAAAGAACTAAGAATATACCAAGATTGATTTATCACTATATTGTTCCCGGGCAAGGCGGGGATATAGATTTCTATAATCATAGCGGTAATTTTGACGGCTGGAGCTGGATGGATTACTAAAAAGAAATTACTTAATAGAAAGGAAGACAAAAATCTTCCTTTTTATTATGGTTTTTTGGTTATATTTTATGAAAAAAATTGTAATTGCTATATTTTGTATTTTTTATTTATCATCTTATGCTTATGCAGACAATGTTTCACAGGCGGAAAAATTGCTTCATAAAGCTAAAATGACCTCTGTTCAAGAGGAAAGTTATGAATATATAAATAAAGCAAGGGAATTATATCTGGAAAGTTATGAAAAGAATCCTGCCGACACAGATGTGCTTTTAGGACTGTCAAAAACATATCAGCTTACAGGCGACAGAGGACAAGCAAAGTTATACGTTTTAAAAGCGTACAATACAAATCCTGCGGAGCCTAAACTGCAAAAAGCTATGGGCGATTTTTTCTTTTCGTTTCAAGAGTATTCAACGGCGGTGGAATATTACAAACTGGCTTTAGCTTCCGGATTATTAAGAGATTATGAAACTAATCTTCAAACAGCTAAATGTTTTGAGAAATTAGGTGATTTGGAAAATGCGGAACTGTATTATAAAATTTCATATCACGTTAATTCTAAATCCCGTGAGGCGTTAAATAAAATAAATGAATATGACTCCTCTCATCATCCCGACAATTCGGAAGAACTTGAAAATGCTAAATATAAATACTTATTCAAAGATAAAAAACTCTCTGAAAAAGAACAAAATGAAGCTGATGCCGAAAAAATAATTGATATGCTTACTCAATAACCTTATGTATAAACATAAGGCGGTCCGTTTTTGGTTTCTGTCAATATATTATCGGCAATTTGTTTTAATTCTTCTTTTGATTTTTTCCCGCTTAATGCCTGTTTATAAAAATTATCCAATAACGGTTTTATTGCACTTTCTTTTTTGGATTTAAAATTATTTATTTCAACCTCAACTAGCCTTTTTCTTAAATTGAGTTCTGTTTTCGCATTTTCTTTAAGCACTGCTGCTTCTTTTATTGCGTCAACCATTTGTTTTAATGTATACCCCAGAGCTCCGTACATTGTGAATGCAAGGAACAAGTATTTTGTAAATTTATTTTCGGAATTTAAAATCCAATTATACAAATATCCTCTTTCTTCATCTATATAGCAGTAGTATTGTATTTTTTTCGGAATACCGCCAAGGGCTGTCGGGGCAT
>CANQZO010000105.1 GCA_947628355.1 Candidatus Gastranaerophilales bacterium
TAGGGATACCGCCTCAATATATGCTTGCGGCATGTATAATGGCAGCACCGGGAGCACTTGTGGTATCAAAAATAATATACCCCGAAACTCTTGAGCCTCAAACAAAAAACGATTTTAAAATTAGAAAAAGAAGAACTGATGTAAATGTTTTAGACGCAATATCAAAAGGTGCGTCTGACGGCATGAAAGTCGGATTAAACGTAATTGCAATGTTAATTGCACTTATTGCTTTAATCGCTCTGATTGACTTCTTTTTAGGTAAATTTGGTGCTTTTGCTCATAATACTCTGCATATAAATTTATCTTTTATAGGAATGGATATAGAACATCTTTCAATAAAAATGATATTCGGCAAAATATTTTCGATTTTTGCAATATTAATAGGAATTCCCTTACATGAAGCGTCTACTGTAGGCGCATTATTAGGTACAAAATTTGTATTAAACGAAGCAATTGCCTTTACCGATTTAACTGTAGTAAGACATTTAATATCGGAAAAAAGTTTTATAATAACAACATTTGCACTTTCAGGATTTGCAAATTTTACATCTGTTGCAATACAAATATCCGGTATAGGCGAAATTGCACCAAACCAAAGAAAAAATCTTGCCAGAATGGGAATTAGAGCACTAATCGGAGGTACACTGACCTCTTACATTTCTGCTTGTATGGCTGCAATACTGCTATAGTTATGCAGTAGCCTTAAAACGCTTTGAAATTTCTTCATTAACGGCAGATTGTTGATTGTTTAAATCGGGATTAACGTATTTACCCTGTACAATTTTGTGTACTCTTTTTATTAATTTATTTAATCTGGTTGTTTGACTGCTCTGTGAATATTGAATAAAATCTTTTTCTTCTATCGGTAAAGTAGAACATACTTTGCAGTCATGAATTATATATTTTGGATTACCGCTTTTTTCATCAATATCGGCAGATGAGTTTGTTGCAACTACATTTCTGATATCTTCTTGTGTTTCATTTGAAAACGGATGATAATAATAGGTTTCTTCAGTCCTTATTATTTGCATGACCTTATCAAAATCCGTTTTTTGAGATGATTTTCTCCATAATCCTTGGAAATTTATTGATGTATTATTAATTGCAGATACTCGCATATTTACCTTATTATAATCTTTCACTAACTTAAAATAATGTAAAAAAAAAATTTGCTATTTATTTATAGAAAAATAAATATCCTTTAATCTTTTTTTACTAATGTGAGTGTAAAGCTGAGTTGTAGATACATCGCTATGACCTAAAAGCTCCTGCACAACTCTTAAATCGGCACCGTTTTCAAGCAGATGAGTTGCAAAAGAATGTCTGATTGTATGCGGAGAAATATCTTTATCTATTTTTTCACCCAGTGAGTTTATAAATACATATACATCCTGCCTGTTTAGCTTTTTCCCGTTTTCTTTTATAAAACAATACTTTGTTTTAAGATTATACTTTTTTATTAAAAAATTTCTTTCTTCATAGTAATCTTTTAAAGCAAGACAAGCCTTTTTTCCGATAGGTACAATCCTTTCTTTTGAGCCTTTGCCTAAAACACGTATGTATTTTGCGTTTAAATCAATATTATTCAGTTGAATATTAGAAAGCTCGGAAACCCTTAACCCTGCAGCATATAACAGCTCAAGAACCGCTTTTTGCAGTTTTGTTAACGAGCTGTCAAGCAATTCATTTATTTCTTTCATTGAAAGAACCTTAGGCAGTCTTTTTGGGAGTTTCGGCTGTTCTATTGCAAGTGCGGGATTATGCTTAATTATTTCATTAATGCTCAGCCACTTGAAAAATCCTTTAATTGAAGCTATTTCACGGGTAATACTAACGGGAGTATACTTTTTATCATATAAATTTTTTATATACATATTAAGGTGAAGCCTTGAAATATCCGAAATATTTTTCAATCCCGTTTTAACCAGAAATTCCGAAAGTGAATATAAATCGGAGCGGTAGGCAAGAACTGTATTTTTAGCCAATCCCCGTTCAATTTCAAGATATTCAAGATAACCTGCTATATAATGAATTAACATAACAGGATTTTATCACTTCTTACCTTATAAAACCATATTTTAAGAGTTCATAATTTTTGATGCCCTGCCTATAAGTTTATCAGCTCTTTTAATCATTGCTTCAGCTCTGGCATCATCTTCTGAGGTGTCTTCGGGTGCAAAATGAACTTCAACAGATGGAATATAAGGTTCATCATCCGTTTTATCTTTTTTAAACAAATTTAAAGCGGGAATTTCGCTTTCTTTTTCCGCGGGAGTCAATGCCGCGTCAGATTGCTGAGCAGGAACAGGACTATTTCCTTGGGGTTGTTGATTTTGACTAAATATTTTTAATAAATTTGTTTCTTGCGGATTTACTGTTTGTGCATCGGGTTGTTCCGTTTGAGAATTAGGGCTTTTAGGAACAGGTGCGGATTTTTGCTCATTCTTTTTTTGTTTTTCCAAATAAGTTTTAGGCTCACCGAATATTTTATGGAATAACTTTGTAACAGGCTTTTGCAATATCGGCTGAAGCACCATCATAATAATCATTAAACGTGCAAACCCGCCGAGGAAACCGCCCAATGTAATTTTAGGTAATTTTATTTTTAATTTACCGATATTAATAAACTTAGTTATTTTCATTTTATCTAAGCCGGTATCTAAAACTTTACCCATAAACTTTAACGGACGTTCCCAGAACTTTAATTTAGCTCCTTCATGTTTCAATGATTTAGCTAAATTCTTAGCTTCACTTAAACCTTTACCTGCAAGTTCTGCTACTTTATCTTTATCAACACCTTTAACAAGCAGATTTCTTTGCATTTTAGCAATTTGAAGTCCCTCTTTTGTTAATGCGGTATTTGCATTAGTATTTTTTACCAATTCTTTTAACGCTTCTCTTGCTTCCGGGGTCATTCCTCTGTATTTGTTACCGCCTATTTTATATAATATATTTGTACAAGGCTTGTATAACAATAATCCTATATATTGTTCAGATAAAACATGCATGAATGTACTTAATTTTTCGCCTTTTGGTGCTTCTTTTGAGGCTTTATGAGCCTGTATAAATGCACTTGCTGTGAAGTAAAGCCCAAGTATATCACCGCCATAAGTTAATAAATCCTTTGTTTTCATTGTACTTTTAGCAAGTAATTTGCCTAGAGCGCTTTTACCTGTATTCATATTTGCAGTGTTTAATTTATTTTTTAATTCAAATAATTTCCTGCCTGATATTTTATCCTTGTTTTCTTCTATAAGTTTTTCAATACCTTTAGCTATATCATCCGCCATCTCTTTACTAAAAACAGTTTTTAACCCGTCTTTAGCCTCTGCTAATCCAAAATGCGACAACGTTTCACTATTAAAATATTTACAAAAATCAGGTATAGTTTCTTTGAGTTTTGATACTTCACTTATAGCTTTACCAGCAAATTCTTCTGATAGAGATTGAATCTGACCTTTCGCCATTGAACTTTTCGGCATTGCCTTATATGTTTCTGTAAAATATTTTGTAAATCTGTTATTAGTTAAAAATCCAGATATTTTACCGCTGTTTTTAGGATTAAATATTTTATCTAATTTTAATATATCTGAAATTTTATCACCAAATTTCGCAACAATATCTAAAAGACCTTTTCCATCTTGTTTCGCTATTAAAGAATCAATTAATTTATTAGAAAAATATACAATTGGCAAAATTCTTATAGCATCTCGTCGGTTTTCTGACTTTGAGACCCCGCTTACAACCTGACTTACGGAATTACTTTCCACATTATTAGTTACAACCTGTTTTGATTTTTCTAACTTTTCCTGTACAGCAGTTTTTTCAATTCCGGTACCGGCAGACATGTATTTTTGAAAATTACCGTTTATTCCGTTAGCCATAGCACACCTTTATCCTTTACATTAGCATTAAAAAAGCAAATAAAAAAAATTATTTGCTTTTTTTTTACATGATATTAATATTTTTTAACAATTATTCTTAGCCGTCAGAAAAGATGTCAAATGTCCTGTCAACATTATTATCAATAAGTTTATCTACAGACTCAAGTTCTTTTAATAAAGCGGTATGCTGAGTTTCCAATTGGTCTAACTCCAAATCCAACTGACTTTGCTTTCTTGAAATACATGCGGTTTCATATTCATATTCACTTTGAGCTTCAGCATCATCAGATGTATCAAGTACAGATTCTATCTCTGTATCAGACATAATAGAATCTACAGAGAGCGGACCTTTTTCACCTTTTGTATTAATTATATTCATCTGTCCGTTTAATATAAGATTTTGAATAACTTCCGATTTTTCCAAATATTTAGTACCGTCAATAATTTCATATTTTTTATCATTGATAGTTGCTTTGCCTGATTCATCAATAGATATTAAATCATTGCCGTCTAAATCTTTTGGAATAATCCAATTTCCGTCATCATCTTTTTTCAAATATATCTGATTATTTGAACTCATGGCAAGATAACCCATTGAAGTCATATTCTCATAAGTCAAATCTTCGGTTCTATAACCTTTTGCATAGTTTTCATCAGTAACTTTAACCTGTAGTTTATAATTGTTCATTGCCTCATTGTACTTCTGAGCTGCCTTTTCCGAATCCATGGCAAGCTGCTGCTGACGTTGTGATATCATTACTTCTTGATATTCAATGTCACTAATACGTGATGTCAACATTAATAATCTTGCTTGCGAGGATGATAATCCCATTCAATTTCTCCAAATTTTTCATTATACACTATTTTATATCGGCATTTTTATTAATTACTTTAGTATTTAGAGAAATTTTGTTAAGAAAATTTAACATTATTTATTTTTAATATAATTTGATATATCAATTACTTTGTTAACTTCTTCGGGAATAAAATTTTCACAAGTACCCCATAAAATAGTTTCCGGAACTTCACTACAGTTTGCATCGTCAACCGCTTTTTTATTACAGTAACCTTTAATCATATTATTAGTTCCGTCAATTTTAGGTGAAAAATATGCGCAAGATTGACATATTTTAATTCTAAATCCGTGCTGTGCAAGAATGTCCGATATATTTTTTACCGCATCACACATTCTTACATAGCTTTGCTGTGTTGTTTGCTTTTTATTTTTATATCTGAATATTGCTTTTTTAAATCCGTCTTCGGAAACTAATTCTAATCTGCAGGGAAACACGCTTCTCCCGTTTGTTACATTTACCGGAACTGTTATTTTTTCTATTTCTCTGTTTTGTTTTTTTCGTACATTCGTTAATAAAGAATTTATAAATTTGTTTCCGCTTAATATAGCCCCTAATGTATAAAACGGACATAATGCAAGGTACATTAAAGGTTTTGCATATAACTGAGATTTATATATTGATAAACCGAAAGATACGGCTAAAACTACAGCTAAAAATACATTCCAAGGGAAATCAAATAAGAAGTAATAATGGAATGAATATGTCATTAATATAAGCAATATAACAACTAAAACTATAGGGTTAGGCTTAAATAATGAAAATAAGAATTCCGAGAATTTAAAATTTGAAAATGATTTAAAATTAAAACAATGAGCGAAAAGTGACATTTTAAAAGCGAATGTAGGTCTTCTTAATACATAATCTTTAGAAGAAACAAAGGTTTTTATCTCCGGAGAAAATACGGGAATATAATTTACTTTTACAAGTAAAAAGGAATATTTTAATTCAGAATTAGCATCTTTAAAATCAATACATCTTAATTTTTCAAGTACTTCTTGGCTGATAGCCATACAATCCGAATCAATCGGAACAGCTAACCCCAGTTTAGAACGTCCGGATTTCATAATATTAGTATTATATTCATTAACATTTAACCAAACATTATCACTAAATTGGGCGTCTTCGGGAATTATCTGAGTCGACCCCACAACTACTTTATTTTTTTGCAAAGCATTGTTAACATTCAATAAAAAATCGTTTTTTACATTTCTATCTGCATTTAAAAAAACATAACCGTCAACCTTTTTAAATGATAAAATATTTTCAAGAAGCCACGATATTGCTTTATCCCTGCCTAAAGGAGAATCATCGGTCAACCGCCAAAGTTTAGCACCACCCACAAATTCAAGTTTATTTGATGAATCATCCGTGCATGTGTCCAATATAATATGTATTTGATAATTCGCTCTCGGATAATTTTGCTTATTTAACTGTTCCAACAAGTTAACAATTGTTTTTTCATTGTTGTGAGAATATATAATAACTATTAAATTTTTATAAGAATTAACATCCCGAACATCATTTTTTTTCTTACTGCCAATGAAATTAGAAGCAACAATAACGGCAAAATAAACAGTAAAAATTGCCGTATATAAAAAACAAAGCGCCAAAATAAAAATTATTAAACCGTTAATCATGCTCTCACCTTCCTCCATGATTGTAAAAAAAACAAATTAAATTTTCCAGTTTGTGAACTGAAAATAAAATCAATATATTGTAAATTTTTATTAAAATTTGAATAAAAAATGTAAACATTTTGGTCAAACTGAATTATTATAATTGTAACAAATCCCCAAATCTCCTCCCAAGATTATTAAGTATTAGCTGCAAAGCAGCTTTTTTTTTGCGCAAAATTCTTCTTGATAATATAAAATTATGTAGTAATATAGAAGTAAATGCGCCCTTAGCCCGGCTGCCGTTGAGTCTTTTACGGAGTAAAAGCTCAACAAAATAGAGATTAAAAACGCTCTATCCAAGCGGCAAGGTAAAAGGGACAAAAAAATCAAATGCGCCCTTAGCCCAGCTGCCGTTGAGTCTTTTACGGAGTAAAAGCTCAACAAAATAGAGATTAAAAACGCTCTATCCAAGCGGCAAGGTAA
>CANQZO010000106.1 GCA_947628355.1 Candidatus Gastranaerophilales bacterium
GCGTCATTAAAATTTATGTAAGAGAGGCATTTTGTGTCCAGAGTATAATCTTTTAAATCTACATAAGGTATATGGAGTTTGCTTTCCAGAAACTTCAACAATTTTTCTTCGGTTATTAAATCGGATTTTATAAGTATCTGCCCGATATTAACATTCTGCGACTGCGCCAATTCTTCGGCTTTTTCAATATCTTCATAACTGACAAGTCCGTCGCGAACCAAATCATACTTTAATTTTTCAAGTGTTTTATTAGTTACAAGCTCCATAATTTATCCCAAATAACTCTCTACCTTTTCTACAACATAATCCACTTGAAACGGCTTTGTAATATACTCATCCGCACCCGTTTCTTCGCCGATTAATTTATCCTCCTCCTGTGAACGGGCTGTAATCATTAATATAGGGATATCTTTATACTTGCTGTCATATTTAAGCAGTCTGCTTATTTTATATCCGTTGATTTTCGGCATCATAACATCCAATATAATTAAATCGGGATTACTTTCGCGTGCTAAACGAAGTCCCTCCTCGCCGTCTGTTGCGGTTATACATTCATACCCTCTGGATTCCAAAACAAATTGTAATATTTCTATTATATCTGCCTCATCATCAACGATTAATATCTTTTTCATCATTTTCCCCTTTTGAAAACCGATTAATTTTTTCAATCAATATTTTGATATTATCCCCATCCTGCGGACACAGTGCGTTTGAATACATTATATCACATTCGGGATTTTCTTTTTCAAGAGTTTTAATATATGTTTCAAGTTTTCTTATTTCAAAATCGTATACAAAAGAATCTATATCAACTGTATAAGCGTAATAATAATTTCTTCCGTCTTTAACGGTTCTATATTCTTTGAATACCGATGTTTTTCGGATAATATTTTCTTTTAAAATCTTATCAATTGCTGATATTTCGGTTTCTTTTTCGCATAAACCAATAAGTGCAATATTTATATGTTCTTGGTTAGCCTTTTGTATTTCCTGTTCAAGCGAATGCAGGAAAATTTCTTTTTCATTCATTATCGGGATTGCGAGATAGAATGTTGTACCTTTGTTCAATTCACTGTCAAGCCAAATAAAGCCTTTATGAGCCTCCATTAATCTTTTTGCAATGGGAAGCCCCAAGCCCGAACCGCCGACTTTTCGGCTTAAAGAGTTTTCTATTTGCTTAAATTGCTCGAAAACCTTACCCCAATCCTCGCGGGCAATACCAATTCCGTTATCTTTTACAGCTATTTTTACATATTCTTTGCTTAAATTTTCGGGCAGAGTTTCAAAAAACTCAACCTGTCTAAGCTCATCAGAACTCATTTTTGTTGAACTTATTTGTATTACTCCGTTTTCGGGCGTAAACTTAATTGCGTTAGAAACAAGATTTGTTAATACCTGTTCCATTCTTTGACTGTCAATATAAACCTGTTCAATGTCGGGAGTTAAATTTGTTTCAATAGTGATATTTTGTTCTTTGGCAAGACTTTCAAGCGTATTTTTTACAAGCTCGACAGGCAGATTAATATTTGTTTTTTCAAATCTGAATTCCATTTTACCTGCTTCAATTTTAGATAAATCAAGCAAATCATATATTATAGCCGAAAGCCTTGTTACGTTTCTTTTTGCAAGGTTCAAAAACTTTTCCGTTGTTTCGTTAATATCGCCCGCGGTGCCTTTTAAAATGATATCAAGCGCACTGTTTATAGAGGTTAAAGGTGTTCTTAATTCGTGAGATACAATCGAAATAAATTCCGATTTTAACCTTTCAAGTTTTTCGAGTTTTATGTTTGTGTCTTTTATTTCTTCGTACAAAATTGCGCTTTCCAAAGGTAAAGATACCTGTTTTACGAGGGTAGTAAAGCATTTTGTATCATCCTGCGCAAAATCGGTTTCTCTAAAAACCTCTATTATCCCGTAGAATTTATTTTTTATATTTATTGGAGCAAATAAATTATCATAGCCGAAGATGTTTAAATCGTACTCACCACATCGGTCTTTAATTTCTTTTTTTATTTGAATGTCATCTATTGAGGGATTTATGGAAAATAAATTTTTATAATTCAGCATAGCGCGCAGTTTAATAGCATTTTCAAGTCTGGTTGAAAGCGGAAGCACTGATTTTATAATTAATTTAATATCATTAACATCGTTTAAAATTAATGCATAAGAAAGATTAAGAGACAAACTCTGGTCAAGCCCGTCGGTCATAATTTCGATTAATCTTGTTTTATCAAGCGAGCCCGCCAATTGAGTACCCGTATTATACAGTACGTTAAGTTGATAGAGGCTTTTAGCAAGGTCATTGTTGTTTTTTGACAGAGTTCTAAAAGTTTCACACAACTGAATATTTGAATTAACGGAAGATTTAAAGAGTTGTTCATCAAACGGGCGTGTTATGTAAGAGTTTGCATACTTTAAAACGGTATAATTTTTATTTTTTTCGCTCAACAAGATAATAGAGCGCATATCTTTTGACTGCATTGTCAATTTCAGATTACGTAAAAGAGAGATTATATCTATATTTCGAGAGTCCTCATCAAAAAGGAAAATACAGGCAGTATCGTTTTTAACAGCCTCTTGGGCATCTTGTTCGGTTTTAATACAAATAATTTCAACGGAATTACCGTCAAAAATTCCGTTAACATCTTCTATTGTTTTATTATTATCGGAGATTAATACTGTTTGTACCATAGTAGATTATTTTATCAGTATTTTCAAATGATATAAATTTTTAAACAATTCTTAATTAAATTTTACTCTTATTTTTATTTTTATTCCAAATATAGTTATAACCTTATAATTTTTTTCTTCATTACACTCTTTTTTGACCGAAAAAATCCGTTCTAAGTAATTTTTATATTTTATTTTTTTCATAAATTTATAAACACCCAAACTCCAAATATAAAAATATTTTTGATGTTTAAAGCAATCAGACATTAAATATACCGCTACTGTTCCTGCAGTTCGTCCGCCTATAATATACTTACATTTTGATAAGATATACATAGATAGTATATATTCTTTTGCTAAATTATAATTATGATTATCACGTTTTACTTTAATTTCCGACAGATATTTGTCATTATTCGAATTATACTTATACATATACTGTTTATTTTCTAAAAGCAAATCACCGAATTCTTCTTTAAATTGATTATAAATATCTATATCTTCAGTTGCGAGCCAAATTTTTTTATAATGATATTTTTTTAAAAGTTCTTTTGCTTTATCAATCACCATTGTTAAAGACGGTTGAATATGATGTCCTTGCGGTTTTAATTTAGTATAATCCGTTCCTCTTAAAATAATTCCGAGTATTTCCGTTTCATTTTCCGTAATTTTTTTATATTGTTCTTCAATATATTTTTGAATTTCATCGGAAAATTTTAAATATTCAAGCATATATTTCGGATTTTTTTTAATTTTACTGTGTTTATCTATAGGCAAATCACAAGGCAGAAAAATAAAATCTGAAATATTTTTGTGCTTACATTCCCCCCCCCGCGAAGTTTTTTAGTGGATATGTATTCCTTTTCATTATCTACAATACATTCCGCATTAAGAGGTATATCTTCAAGCCCAATATTTTTAGGTTGTTTAAAAAAATACTCCCAAACATTATCTATATATTGTTTGTTATCCTTAAAATATTGATTATCAAAATTTTTCAAATCTATTACGGGAATATAATTATTATCTAAAGAATAGATAATAAAAGAAACAGCTCGAGTATACAATGAGAATAAACCGCTTCTGGCAGAATTTGTCAAACCAATTATATTATATTTTTCAGACATAAAAAAACTTTATATTCAAAAACCTTACAAAATTATATTTATCATATTAATTAAGAAATGTAAAGTTTTTAAGATATTAAGCAATTTAAGGTGAGAAAAAAACTTTATATAAATACGAGGATTCAATTAAGTTTTAATTAAGATACAAATTTTTACTTTCATATTCATACATACCTTACTTACTACCTTTACTAACACACGAGGAAATTGAAAAAGATTTCGGAGGAACCCTAAAAAGTTCCTTTTTTTTTGCGGTTTTTGCGTAAGGCGCCCTCAGAGCGGGTTTCAAGTTGGGTTCAAATATAAATAAGTTAAACTAACTTTAAAGCTGCCGCTGCAGCCGAACCCGAGGGAGCAACAACCTAACCGAGCGGAAAAAACCGAAAGGTTTTTAAAGCGAGGTTGCAATGGTTGTGCGAACAGGAAAAACCAAGAGGCGGTTTTTGCGTAAGGCGCCCGCAGAGCGGGTTCAAGTTGGGTTCAAATATAAATAAGTTAAACCAACTTTAAAGCTGCCACTGCAGCCGAACCCAAGAGAGCAACAACCGGACCGAGCGGAAAAAACCGAAAGGTTTTTAAAGCGAGGTTGCAATGGTTGTACGAACAGGAAAAACAAAGAAGCGGTTTTTGTGTAAGGCGCCCGCAGAGCGGGTTTCAACTTGGGTTCAAATATAGTTTGTCAGACCAAATTTAAAGTCGCCGCTGCGCCTGAATTCAAGAAATTTGGCTGAATTATTTAGTTTTGTTCTGCTGCTTCGTGCAGATAACTTCTATACTCGGCACAAGCTGCGGAACTCACCGCCTTACAGGCGGTTCAAACAGTCCTCGCTTTGACACAGCCTCGTATGAAGTTGGACTGCACTACGCAATGAACTGCAACTATATAATTCAGCCAAATTTTAAAAAACGACACAAAAGCGAAGCGAGTTTTTTATTTATTTGCGTTTGCCCGACAAAACAGAATAATAACGCTTTTGTTTGTTATATAATTATTCTTGAGGCAAAAATGTTTATAGACAAAACAAAAATCAAAATATTATCGGGTAAAGGCGGAAACGGCATTGTCGCTTGGCGCAGGGAAAAATATGTTGATAAAGGCGGACCTGCGGGCGGAAACGGCGGTAAAGGCGGAGATATCTACCTTATTGCAACAGAGGATATGTCGACTCTTATGGATTTCCAATTTCAATCCGTATTTAAAGCCGAAAACGGCGAAAACGGGTATATTAAAACACAGCACGGCAGGTGCGGTAAAGATTTATATATAAAAGTCCCCGTCGGCACGGTAGTTAAAGATGTTACAACCGATAAAATCATTGCGGATTTTAATGAGACAGGTCAGTGTGTACTTGTTGCAAAAGGCGGACGCGGAGGGCGAGGCAATGCGTGCTTTGCTACCGCGCAAAAACGAGCTCCGCAATTTTGCGAACCCGGGGAAAACGGTATTGAACGGACACTTGAACTTGAATTAAAACTCATAGCCGACGTTGGTTTACTCGGCATGCCAAATGCGGGCAAATCAACACTTATAAGCGCTGTAAGCTCGGCAAAGCCTAAAATTGCAGACTATCCGTTTACTACACTCACTCCGCATTTGGGAGTCGTAAAAAAAGATAACGGCGACGGCTACGTTATTGCCGATATTCCGGGGTTAATTGAGGGCGCGTCGGACGGCATCGGGCTCGGGCATGAGTTTTTGCGCCACGTTGAAAGGTGCAGGTTTTTAATACATCTTGTGGATTTAACTTCGCAAAACCCCGTTCAAAACTATAAAATCATTAACAGCGAGCTTAAAAAACACTCAGAAAGCCTTGCAAATGTTTATCAAGTGATAGCTTTAAATAAAATTGACTCCGTCCGCGAAGAATTGCAAAATCATTATCTTGAAGAATTTAAAAAAATATCCGATGACGTATTTTTAATCTCTGCGGCGACGGGAAAAAATGTTAAAGAATTTATGTATTTTGTTGAAAGAAAAGTTGAGGAAATTCCAAAACCCGTTATTGAAGTTGAAATTGAAGAAGATGACGGCGCCACGGATAACGACGACAGTGCATACAGCATATATAAAGTTGATAAACATACATTTGTGGTTGAGGGCGGTAAGATATTCCGACTGGCGAATGTTACGGACGGCAGAAACACAGAGCAGTTATACAGATTTCAAAACATATTAAAATCCATGGGCGTTTTTGACGCGCTTAAATCCGCAGGGGTGCAAGAGGGCGATTTGGTAAAAATCGGACATCTTGAGTTTGAATACTTATTCTAAATTATGTATCTTTGTCGGCATTATTTAGTTGAAGTTCATTGCGAAGAACAGTCCAACTTCATACGAGGCAGTGTCAGAGCACCCGCAGAGCGGGTTTCAAATTGGGCTTAAATTATAGTTAGTTAGACCAAATTTAAAGTCGCCGCTGCGCCTGAGTTCCACAGCTTGTGCCGAGTATAGAAGTTATCTGTTCGCAGCAGCCGAACGAAACTAAATAATGCCGATAAATTTAAAAATTAAAAAATGGTGACGGATTTTAAAATTTTTGAAACTGATTAAATAATGTAGTAAAATATCAACAAGATATGAAAAAGAAAATTATAACATTAATAATATTAATCGGGATATGTATACCTAACGCCAATATGCTTGTATTTGCGCAGGAGCCCTACCAAGGGCATGTTGAAGAAACCGATGTGCGAAATAAAACCGATAATGATAAGATGTTTACTCATGAAGTAAAAAAACTTGATGAAGAAAAAACAATCAATTTAACGGTATCGCAGGTATTATCGGGAACAACGTCGGTTGAGGGCGATGAGTTTTTTGCGCAGGTATCGGAAGATGTTTTAGCGGGGTCGGGCGTGCTTTTGCCAAAAGGTACGGTGGCGCACGGAACGATTAAAAATATGGTTGACCCGAAGCGCATGGGGCGTGACGGTTATATAGAACTCGGTTTTGACTATTTAATAACACCCGACGGACGTGAAATTCCCATAGAGGGGGGTATGACCTCAAAATTGC
>CANQZO010000107.1 GCA_947628355.1 Candidatus Gastranaerophilales bacterium
ATAACAAATCTCAAAGGGGGATTAGCTCAATTGGTAGAGCACCTGCTTTGCACGCAGGGGGTTAGGAGTTCGAGTCTCCTATTCTCCACCATTTTTAAGGGAGTTGAAAAAACTCCCTTTTTTTATTTGTACATAAGGAGGTCTGTAATGAAAATATATGGCAATGTAACGGAATTAATAGGGAAAACTCCGTTAATAGAGTTAAAAAATATAGAAAAAGAATACGGTGTAAAAGGGAAAATAATAGCTAAGTTAGAGTATTTTAACCCTGCGGGCAGTGTAAAAGACAGAGTCGGTAATGCAATGATAGAAAAAGCCGAGCGTGAGGGCAAAATAAAAGAGGGGACTGTAATAATAGAGCCTACAAGCGGAAATACGGGGATAGGACTTGCCGCTGCCGCCGCAAGTAAAGGGTATAAAGTAATATTAACCATGCCCGAAACAATGAGCGAAGAACGCAGAAGAATTTTAAAAGTATACGGAGCAGAGCTTGTTTTAACCGAGGGCGCAAAAGGAATGAAAGGCGCAATAGAAAAAGCGTTTGAACTTTCAAAGGAGATAAAAAACAGCTTTATTCCCGGGCAGTTTGAAAACAGTGCCAATCCTCAAATTCATAGAGAAACGACAGGCCCCGAAATATGGGAAGATACGGCCGGATGTGTTGACATATTTGTAGCGGGAGTAGGTACAGGCGGAACTATAACGGGAGTAGGAGAGTATTTAAAGTCCAAAAATCCCGATATAAAAGTTGCGGCGGTAGAGCCTTTATCCTCTCCTGTTTTATCGCAAGGCAAGTCAGGTGCGCATAAATTGCAGGGAATAGGCGCAGGGTTTGTTCCTAAAATATTAAATACAAATATTTATGATGAAATTATAACGGTTGAAAATGAATCGGCATTTGAAAAAGTCAGAAAATGTGCGCAAAAAGAGGGAATATTAATCGGTATATCATCTGGCGCAGCTTTACATGCCGCAATAGAACTTGCAAAACGAAGTGAAAATGAAAATAAAATGATAGTAGTTTTACTTCCTGATACGGGAGAGCGTTATCTTTCAACCGAAGTGTTTAATTAATTTAAAATTTATTTTATAATTAAACAAAAAGGGAGTTTGAAATGAAAACAATAGCAAGTTTTAAAGTAAATCATGACGTATTGCAAAAAGGAATGTATATATCAAGAATAGACGGTGATGTCATTACATACGATGTAAGAATGAAAAAGCCCAACGGCGGTGATTACCTTGAAAATGCGGCAATGCACACTTTTGAGCATTTATTTGCCACTTATGCAAGAAACAGCAAATATGAGGACAGCATTGTTTATGTAGGTCCGATGGGGTGCAGAACGGGTTTTTATTTGTTAGTCAGAGATAATATGACTCATAGCGATTCATTAAATTTAATGCGTGAGTCATTGGATTTTATAAGCTCTTTTAACGGCGAAATCCCCGGGGTAAGCTCTAAGGAATGCGGAAACTACCGCGAGCATGATTTAGAGGGCGCTAAAAAAATAGCTTTGGATATGTCAAATGTACTTAAAAACTGGACTCTGGAGAAAATGAACTATGCTGAATAAAAAACGTATAGCAATCATCGGTGCAATGGATTGTGAAATAAATACTTTAAAATCTGTTTTAACTGATTATTCGGAGCATAAATCGGGCAAAATTGTTATATATACGGGGAAAATAAACTCTTACGAAATAATACTTTCAAAAAGCGGAGTGGGTAAAGTCAATGCCGCTATGACTACTCAGTATATTATTGATAAATTTAATCCCGAATGTATAATAAATACGGGCGTAGCAGGCGGAGTGGGCGAGAATTTGGCGGTCGGAGATATAGTAATCGGAACTTCGCTTGTTCAGTACGATTTTAACGTAACAGCCCTCGGTTATGCCAGAGGCTATATGTGTACCGGGGTAAATAAAGATAAACCTACCGTTTATTATTCGGATGAAAATTTAATAAACGCTTATGAAACAGCGGTAAAAGAAAGCGGATTTAATTCGGGTATTCATCGCGGTGTAATTGCAACAGGCGATACGTTTATTTCCGATAACGAAATGAAAAAAGAAATAAAAAACCTGTTTAATGCACTTGCTGTTGAAATGGAGGGTTGTGCCATTGCGCAGTGCGCATATATGAATAATATTCCGTTTGTAATAGTTCGCGCATTATCCGACTTAGCTAACGGCGAGGCTGCAAAATCTTTAGACGAATTTGAAAAAGTAATGGCGGAGGTTTCGGCTAAAACCGTTGAACATCTGCTTAATTACTCGCTTTCAGCAACAACCGTAACTATTTGATTACCGTAGCTGTCAACGTGTCCGTCTGTTTTTTCAATAATATATCTTAAACCCTCTTTGCCTTGAACGGCTTTTTGGGCGACTTCCAATGCTTTATCAAAGTCAGTATATTCGCCTATTTGTTTGCGTGAAAATTCGGAATAATCTCTTTCTGTTATAACGTGAAACATAATTTTCTCCTTTTTTGCTATTATAATACTACATAAAAATAGTAATTGTATAACTTAAAATAAATTGTTATTATAAAATAAAAGAATTGAGGATAATTATGAACGATATTCAGTTTAAAGTTGATGAAACAAAGTGTATTCATTGCGGATTATGCGAAAAAGATTGTATTTGCTCTGTTATAAAACTTGATGAAAATAAAGTGCCGAAAGCAGTTAACCCTCAAAATTGTATAGGCTGTCAGCACTGTTTTGCAATATGTCCTGTGGGTGCAATATCAATATTCGGCAAAAATCCCGATGAGAGCGGACAAATATATTCACAAAATCCCGATATGTTATTGAACTTGATAAAATCGCGCAGAAGCGATCGTAACTTTAAAAATGAAAATATAGACAGAGATAAACTGCAAAAATTAAAGGATATGTTAAAATATGTGCCGACAGGGTGCAATTGTCATGCGCTTCAATTCTCGTTTATAGATGATGTTGAAGTAATGAACGAGTTTCGCAATCACGTTAATCAAAAATTAATAGCTGGATTAACTAAAAAACCGATAAAAGCTGTCGTTGATAAATTTTCGTCAATTGCAAATGCTTTAAGCAGAGGCGAAGATGTTATATTTAGAAATGCACCTCACATGCTTGTGGTATCTAATTCTCAAAAGGCATCATGCGCAAAAGAGGATGCCGATATTGCATTAAGTTATTTTGAATTGTATGCTCAAAGCCTCGGAATAGGTACATGCTGGTGCGGATATATGCAGACTTGCATGATGTTATTCCCTGAACTTAGCGAATATTTAAGCATTCCTGACGGCTATAAATCGGAATATGTAATATTATTCGGGAATAAAAGCGTAAATTATCAAAGAACGGTTCAGCCCGAGGAAGTAAAAATTATCTCGGCTCAAAAGCAAGGTTTTGATAAACTTAGCGCGGGCAAAGCGGCAAAAAGATATTTTTGGAATTTTATCAGATAGGCAGTGATTAAATGAGAGAAGAATTATTATCAATTATAGAGAAAAACAGCAGAATTGGGCTTAATGAATTAGCGGTTCTGCTTGGCAGAAGCGAAGAAGAAGTATTAAAT
The DNA here is from genome assembly GCA_947628355.1 of Candidatus Gastranaerophilales bacterium. GTDB lineage: Bacteria > Cyanobacteriota > Vampirovibrionia > Gastranaerophilales > Gastranaerophilaceae > Avigastranaerophilus. The sequence goes on from CANQZO010000107.1 coordinate 3,571, forward strand.
GAACTTGAAAATCTGGAAAAAGAAGGCATTATATGCGGTTATAATACTTTAATCGATTGGGAAAAGACCTCCATAGAAAAGGTAACGGCATTAATTGAAGTCAGAGTTACACCTCAGCGCGGTCAAGGTTTTGATAAAATCGCCGAGCGGATTTATAATTATCCCGAAGTAAGAAGCGTATATTTAATTTCGGGCGGGTTTGATTTGCTTGTTATACTGGAAGAAAAGTCTTTAAGAGAGATAGCCAACTTTGTTTCGGATAAACTTGCGACATTAGACAGCGTATTAAGCACGGGGACTCATTTTATCTTAAAAAAATACAAAGATTACGGAACAGTGCTTGCTAAGAAAAGCGAAGATGAAAGAGAGATAATATCACCGTGACAAAAGAGCTGTCAAACAAGGTAGAGAGAATAAAACCGTCCGGAATAAGAAAATTTTTTGATTTGGTAAATGAGATGAAAGATGTAATCTCATTAGGTGTGGGGGAACCCGATTTTGACACTCCCTGGCATGTTCGTGATGAGGGTATATTTGCACTTGAGAAGGGCAGAACTTTTTATACTTCAAATTCGGGCTTAAAAGATTTAAAAGTTGAAATTTCAAATTATATAAAAAGAACACAAAATATTTTATATAATCCCGATAATGAAATAATAGTTACGGTGGGCGGTTCCGAGGCAATTGATATCGGTATAAGAGCGCTTGTAAATGACTCTGATGAGGTAATTATTCCTCAGCCCTCTTATGTATCTTATGAACCCTGCGCAATCCTCGCAAACGCAAAGCCTGTAATAATTAACTTAAAAGCTGAAAATAATTTCCGCTTGCGCGCGCAAGAGCTTGAAAATGCTATTACCCCTAAAACAAAATTGTTAATACTCCCGTACCCGAATAACCCGACAGGCGCAATTATGGAGCGGGAGGATTTGGAAAAAATTGCCGAAGTTATTAAAAAATACGATATTTATGTAATGTCTGATGAAATATATTCGGAGCTTACATATTGCGGAAAACACACTTCTATTGCCTCAATAGCGGGCATGAAAGAACGCACGATATTAATTAACGGATTTTCAAAGGCTTATGCAATGACGGGGTGGCGTCTTGGCTACGCTTGCGCCCCGAAAGAAATAATAAAACAGATGTTAAAGATACATCAGTATGCAATAATGTGTGCGCCGACTACAAGCCAGTATGCAGCAGTTGAAGCACTGAAAAACGGGGATAAAGACATAGATGAAATGCGAAAGTCATATAATCAGCGCCGCAGGTTTTTAATAAATGCGTTTAAAGAAATGAAACTTGAATGTTTTGAACCCTTTGGGGCATTTTATGTGTTTCCTTGCATAAAAGAGTTTAATATGACAAGCGAAGAATTTGCGACAAGATTTTTAGAAGAAGAAAAAGTCGCAGCAATCCCGGGGAGTGCCTTTGGCTTAAGCGGTGAGGGATATTTAAGAATATCTTATGCGTATTCGCTTGATAATTTAAAAAAGGCTATGGAAAGATTAAAACATTTTGTCGAAAAATTGCGCGCACAAGAAGTTAAATAAGCGTTGTCAAAAATAAAAAGTAGTATGCGGCAGGCGCAGAGAATAAAAAAGAGTCCATTCTGTCAAGCAGACCGCCGTAGTTTAAAAATAAACTTCCGCTGTGTTTAATTTCAAGCTCCCGCTTAAATGTTGAAATTGTCAAATCGCCGAATTGCGCAAATAAAGATATAATAACTCCAAGCCCCAGACTTTTTAAAGGTGAAAAGTGAATTAATTTAATACTTAAAAGACAGATTAAACAGCACGTAATAAGATGAGCTAAAGAGCCTGTCAGTGTTTTTTCGGGGCTGATTTCGGGCGCAAAATGCACAAATGGAAATTTCTTCCCGATAATACTTGCCGCAAAATCCGCGCATAGTATAGCTAAGAAGTAAATTAATATTAAATAATCCGCACTTTTAGCTTCAAAAAAGTATGTTAATTTAATTATATAAAGTCCGCAAATTGTAAGCATTATTGCGGATATGGTTGTGAGTGAGCTCATTAGGTATGGCTTTTGATTTTTTATAACGGTTAATATAAAAGAAAATACAACTCCCGAGAGCATAAGCGGTGTAATAAATGCGTGAAGATTTATGTTGTTTGAAAAAATAAATACATAAGCGCATAAAATCCCGATAATTTCAGGCAAAAAGGCGTGAGGAATTATGTTCTTATTTTTTAACATATTCCTGTATTCAATCATTGTGATTATTATAAAAAATACCGACACCAAAAAAAGTGCAATACCCGAAAAATAAAAGGCTGCGAGTATCATTGCCAGCATTATAAATCCAAGCGGATATCTTATATATTTTTTGTCCATAATTTATTTTGTCCAAAAATTATAGTATATTAATTTTAGCATACGAGTAAACAAAAATATATGAAAAAAATAATGTTAATATATCCTCCGGGGGAAAAATATCAGCGAGGCGAGGACCGATGTCAGATAAATATAAATGCGTCTTGCGCTAATGATTATAGAGCCTGTAATGATTTAGGCTATATTGCTTCAATATTACGGCAGGAATATAAAATTTTTCTGAAAGATTACAGCGCCGAAAAACTGACATATACTGATTTTGAACGCGATTTTAAAACCGAAAATCCCGATATTGTATTTATAAGCACGACTAACGCAAGTATTTACGAGGATATTGAGTTTGTACAAAAAATAAAATCACTTAAAAAGGAAACAATAGTAATCTTAAAAGGGGCATTATTTTTTAATGTTGAGGCAAACTTTTTGGATACGACAATCACTGCTGATTATTTAATCGGCGGGGAAGCGGAATTTATAATTCAACCGTTGTTGAATGCTCATTATAATGACAAAAAAGAACTTCAAAATATAGAAGGTATTTGCTATAAAAATGGCGAAAATTGGATTTGCAATAAATTAGAGCATTTTTGCGAGGATTTGGATAAATTGCCGTTTCCGAATAGAAGTTTAATGAATAATAAATTATATAAAAATCCTCTGTCAAATAAACCAATGGCAACTATATCAGTATCAAGGGGGTGTCCGTCCTCTTGTATTTACTGCCTTTCGCCTGTAATATCAGGTAAAAAAGTAAGATTTAGAAGCGCAAATTCTATAATTGATGAAATAACCGAGTGCGTTGAAAAGTATAAAATAACTGATTTCTTTTTTAAATCCGATACTTTTACAATAAATAAAAACTATGTTATTGAACT
>CANQZO010000108.1 GCA_947628355.1 Candidatus Gastranaerophilales bacterium
TGCATTTATGGATAGAAGCGTTATGGAAGATGACCCCAATAAACTCTTAGAGGGTATGGCTATAGCAGCTTTTGCTGTCGGAGCCGATGAGGGTTATATCTACGTAAGAGCAGAATACCCATTGGCAATTAAAAGATTAAAAATGGCAATAGCAAAGGCAGAAGAAAGAAATTTGCTCGGAAAAAACATAATGGGAAGTAATTTCAGCTTCCATATACATATTAAAGAGGGTGCAGGCGCATTTGTCTGCGGTGAATCTTCAGCATTAATCGCTTCAATAGAGGGCGAAAGAGGAATGCCAAGACCAAAGAACATTCACATGGCAGAATGCGGATTGTTTAAACGTCCGACTCTTTTAAACAATGTTGAAACCTTTGCAAATGTTCCGTTAATTATATTAAACGGTGCAAAATGGTTTGCTTCAATGGGTACTGAAACATCAAAAGGTACAAAAACCTTTGCACTTACGGGTGAAGTAAACAATACTGGTCTAATCGAAGTACCTATGAACACAACCTTAAGACAAATTGTATTTGACTTAGGCGGAGGAATAAGAAACGGCAAAAAGTTTAAAGCCGTTCAAATAGGCGGCCCCTCGGGCGGATGTTTAACCGAAGAACATCTTGATATGCCTATGGATTACGACCAATTAACAAAAGTCGGAGCTATGGTTGGCTCGGGCGGTTTGGTAGTTATGAATGAAGATACCTGCATAGTTGAAGTTGCAAGGTTCTTTATGAACTTTACACAGCACGAAAGCTGCGGTAAATGTACGCCTTGCCGTGAGGGAACAAAGCAAATGTTAGCTATTTTGGAAAGAATAGTTAAAGGTCAAGGCAAAATGGAAGACCTTGATATGCTTGAAGAACTCGGCAATGTGATAAAAACAGGTTCACTTTGCGGGCTGGGTAAATCCGCTCCGAACCCTGTTCTATCCACATTAAAATATTTTAGAGATGAATATATTGCTCATATTAAAGACAAAAAATGTCCTGCGGGCGTTTGCACGGCTCTTAAACATTATGAAATTGAAGCCGATAAATGCAAAGGCTGTACAAAATGTGCAAGAAACTGCCCTGTTGGCGCTATTGAAGGCACAATCAAAGAACCGCACAAAATTAATCAAGATAAATGTATTAAGTGCGGAGCCTGCAAAGACAATTGTCCGTTTAAGGCAATAGTGACAAAATAGGTGAGGATAAGGAAATGAGCGATAAAAAGACATTATTTATAAACAACGTTGAAGTTGAATATACAGACGAAAAAACAGTACTGGAAGTCATCCGCAACAACGGATTTGATGTTCCGACTTTCTGCCACCGCCCCGATTTAACACAATTCGGTGCTTGCAGAATGTGTATAATAGAGCAAGACGGCAAATGGATACAAGCCTCCTGCACAATGCCCCCGAAAGAAGGTATTAGAATTGAAACAAATTCTGACAGGGTTCGCAAAATCAGAAAAACAATACTTGAATTATTGCTTGCAAATCACAAGAGAGAATGTTTAACCTGCAATAAATCGGGAAACTGTGAACTTCAAAAATATGCGGCAGAATATGGTATTGACGAAATAAGATTTCCGAAACTTGAAGAAAAAGATTATCTTCCCGTTGACACAATGAACCCTTCTTTAGTACGCGACCCGTCTAAATGTATACTTTGCGGAGCCTGCGTAAGAGCTTGCAGTGAATTTCAAGGACACAGCGTTTTAGGGTTCGTAAACAGAGGCTCTAATACAAGAGTAGAACCTATGAACGGCAGATGTTTATCTCAAGTAGACTGTGTATTCTGCGGACAATGCCAAGCTGTATGCCCGACGGGTGCTATTTCAATAAAATCTGCAATTGATGATGTTTGGAAAGAAATTAACAATCCCAACAAAAAAGTTGTTGTTCAATTTGCACCGTCAGTCAGAGTTGCGTTAGGCGAAGAATTTAACCTTGAACCCGGTGAAAATACAATCGGAAAAATCTACGCTGCAGCAAGAAGATTAGGTTTTGACTTAATCTTTGATACAAACTTTTCGGCGGATTTAACAATAACGGAAGAAGCAAACGAGTTTGTAGAAAGATTAACAAAAGGCGGAGTTCTGCCTATGTTCACATCCTGCTGTCCTGCGTGGGTAAGATACATAGAAACTCAGCACCCCGAATTAATTAAGCATTTATCAAGCTGTAAATCACCTCAGGGAATGCTATCGCCCGTAATGAAAGAATTTTTACCGAAATATTATGAGGGGTATACAAAAGAAAACATCGTTGTAGTATCTGTTATGCCATGCACTGCTAAAAAATATGAAGCAATAAGAGAGCAGCTTCACGGCGAAACCGATTACGTATTAACAACTCAAGAATTTGCAAAAATGATTAAAGCTGCAGGTATTAACTTTAAAGCATTAAAAGAAGAACAGGCAAATTCACCGTTCGGTCAATACTCGGGCGCAGGCACAATATTCGGAGCTTCGGGCGGAGTAGCAGAAGCTGCTGTCAGAACAGCTTATTACTACGTAACGGGTGAAGAACTATCTAACGTAGATGTAACTCCGTTAAGAGGTGTTGACGCAAATTCAAGAACAAAAGATACAATTATCGACATTAAAGGCAAACAGGTAAAAGTAAGAGTTGTATCAACATTAAAAGAAGCTGAAAAATCCTTAAAAGAATTAAAAGCAGGCAAAGCAGATTTCCATATAATGGAAGTAATGGCATGCCCGGGCGGATGCGTAAACGGCGGAGGACAACCGACAAGCTGTTTGGATTCAACTATTAAGGAAAAACGTGCTCAAGGATTGTATGAAGAAGATAAAAACCTTGAATACAGAAAATCGCATACAAACCCCGACATTAAAAAACTGTATGCGGAATGCCTCGGAGGAAAGCCCGGAAGCGAGATTGCACACCACTTATTACATACAACATATATGGACAGATATACGGGTTCGTATAAAGATATCAAATAAAAAGAGGGCATTGAGCCCTCTTTTTTATCTATTATCTGACTCAATTTCCTTTAATTTCTTTACAAATAACGGTGTTATCAAATCCCAAGCCTTTGCATTCGGGTGTGCGTCTTTATTATCAAGATTATATTTTGTATCTAGTTTAATATTGGTTAAATCTGATGTTTTTATAACAATAAAACCATCATTTTTAAGTTTATTAACATTAGTTTCATTAAAAATATACGGGTAATTGTTAAAGGCTATATTCTCAGTTTCATATTCAAGTATGACAAATTTTACATCTTTATAATGAGCATCAACAGCCTTTTTTGCTTCGAGCAAGTGTTTTTCTAGGAATTCAAAACCATACTTTTCTGCTGACTTTTTTGCAATATATGGAAGAATTACTTCATTATAAAATCGCCAATAAGGTACATTTTGTAACCTGTGTTCTTCTTTTAATCCGCCCTTATAGTTATTATATTTTAAATAATTATAACAGGTTCTTCTTACAAAATCTTGAATAAATTTATATTTAAAAATTCTGTCAACATGATTTGATATAAATACATAAATTACATATTCGGGCTCTGAAATTTCATTATAAAAATCGTTTTGCAAAAGCTGATATACCATATGTTGTGTTCCCCATCCGCAAATTGCTCTGTTATATACTGTTCTTTTCATTAGTTTTGATAATTTATAATGAAATGTTTGATGTTCTTGTAACCTTCTTCCCCAAGCAAAAGAGCCGCCAAACAATATTACGGATTTATTATTATTTTCATATTTTACGGGGCGTCTAAACATATATATTTCCGGAAAATTTTCTAAACCGTAAAATCCGTATGATAAAAGTCGTTTATAATCATCTTTAAATTGTAAAGAATTTAAAGATGATACCATATGAAAAAACGGTAAGTTATCATTATTTTTTTTATATAATTTATACTCAAAACCAACAAAAATTAATAAAATAATAAAAATGTTTATAATAATAACTTTTAGAATAAACTTGGTTCTTACTGAAAATGTTTTAGATTTTTTTAATTTATTTTCTAACATCTAAATGATTCATTTAATAATATAAATGTATCATATATTTTTTTTGATATCTTGTCCATAACTAACTTGCAAATATTTTTTTGAGGAATACAATATAAATAAGCACCGAAGCGGTATCGTCTAGGGGTCAGGATAGCAGATTCTCATTCTGTTGACACGGGTTCAAATCCCGTTACCGCCGAAAATTTAAAGAGGGCTAAATGCCCTCTTCCTTAAAAAATTCATTCAAAACTTGGTTAACTATTTCACCAATTAATTTAAACACTTTTCTTAATTCATTTCTTAATTCATATTTTAAGCTATTACTTAACATATAATCTCTTTTAGGATTCACATTTTTCGGAATAGAACCATTTAAATAAGGATTATTATAATCAATTTGAAAAGATTCAGCAGGCTGTTCATCAGTAAGTTCAGGTGTTTCATTGCTTTCACCGGGTACAACAGGATCAGGCTGTTCTTCGGTAATTGCAGGTGTTTCGCTGCTATATTCAAAATGATCTTGTTGTTCGTCAGATACAGAACTAAAAACAGTTTCCGGTTCGTCATTGTTATTTTCCGTAGGATTTACTCCTACTGTAGTTCCGCCCCCGCCGCCAACGCATTGAACAAAACATAAATATCTGGACAGTTTGTTAATATAAGCCATATTGTATACTCCTTTATGTTAAACAACAAATATCTTATCGGCATAGGCACGTGAAAACTTTATATTTTTTAAGAGTTTTTTTACAAAAATTTACAAGAAATACTATTAAATACAAGATTTAAAAAATTTTAAGGTAAAAATTAATAAATTTATATTTTGAGCGGATAATATAAAAACATTAACCCCATTTTGAGCAAACATTTTCATCAAGCCTATGTATACCTCCGCCTGCTCTACCCTCATGCCTGCCGGCAGTTAAATCATTGAATAAAATTTAATAATTTTTAACAATAAAATCAATTTTAAGCAATTTTTTTATTCACGGACTTTATTAAGAAAAAGAAAGGAAAGAATTATGAATATATCAAAATTAAATTCTTTTAATCCCAACTTTGGAAAAGTAAGAGAAAGTGCAGCTACAATTGCGAAAGAAAATGTAAAGTCAGATCCCAGAAAATTAGACTTTGTTAATAGATTAATAAAAGGGCAGGAAAATAATGATTACTTTGATATAACAGGTAAACAGCAGGACACTTTAACAATTTATACTGTTGTAAGCAGAGATCCGAATCGAGCATATAATCCGGAATCTTTTTATTGTTTAGATGATGCATGTAATAGGGCACAACTCAGAAAAGCACAAGTTGTTCAGTCAGAAATGCCCTGTTAAAATATGAATTAAGATTGTTTTAAAAATCCTCATTTTTTTAATCGAAAAATACTATTAAATACAAGATTTAAAAAATTTTGAGGTAAAAATTAATAATTTATATTTTGAGCGGATAATATAAAATCATTAACCCATTTTGAGCAAACACTTTCATCAAGGCTATGTATACTTCCGCCTGCCCTATCCTCATGTCCGCCTGCAGTTAAATCCGTATTGTAATGAACTTTGTTATATTCAATAATTTTCATTGCATAGTCTTTATTTGAATGAATGCTGATTCTATAGCGGTCTGTTTTATAATCAGGATAAAATACAGCGACTGCTGCAACCTCTTGCATATTTTTTAATTGTTCATCATTTATAAACTTGTCTTGAGGGTTATGAGCAAGCACTCTCAACCTAAAATCTCTTAATATTTTACTTGTAATGGAATTATCCCCGCCAATTTCCCGCCATAGCTCATCATTAGGTTTTATTACAGCATAAGCAAATTTTTTATTATCTGAAATATGAATATTGTTAAATAAATTTTGTCTGAATTTTCTTTCTTTTTCGTTCAAATGAGCCAACACATCAAGATGTGATATAATTTCAGATTGTTTATCATCGTTAGTTTGAGACGAAACCATTTCAAAAACTTCATCTGCATTTTTATCATTAATAAGTTTTGGAGTTTTAACTATTCTTCCGTTTTGAATATTAATAAAATTAGCCTTATTCATATCATCAACCATAGCACAAAATGCGGAATTGATTTGTGAAGTTGATAGGTGAATATTTAAAGCCTTAAAAAATCTTACTAAAATAGAAGCAGCCGAGCGTGCCGTAGTATCAATATATCCGTTTTTTATGCTTTTCAATCGGGGCGCTTTTTTATATGATTTATTAATTATATTTGAGTCTGATATAGGATGCTCAGGATGATGGTGGTCAATACAAAAAATATCAGATTGAGGAAAAGAATGTAAATACTTAACAGCTCTGCCCCTGATTCTTGTCGATTCGCTAAAATCAATGCAAAGTGCTCTTTGTGCTTTATTTTTCGGGGCAGGTGATTTTGAAAAATCAACTATATCATACTTTTCTTCATTAAACCCATAATTTTCTTTAGCATTATTACATAAAATTCTCGGTTTAACTCCGTTTGCTTTAAGATAATCATACATTATTTTTGCGCTGTTAAAAGAGTCTTCATCCGTAGCTATATGACAAAAAATATCTACACTGTCAGATGATAACAAGCGCTTATTAAAATATTCGGCTTGAGCTTTTGGCATTTTATTTGCGGTAAAACTCAATTTTGAGTTAATGTTTTCAACTTGCATACAATAATTTTAATATAAAAATCAGCACAATGATATTATTTTTTGTATTGAATTATTTGCGAGGTTATAAATTTCATCCAGTTGTGATTTTTCAAAAAAAAAGGGGGGGGGTAGTCCTA
>CANQZO010000109.1 GCA_947628355.1 Candidatus Gastranaerophilales bacterium
CCTAATCTTTGGTTGAAATCCTTATGTTCGTTTAATTTTCACGTTTAGGAAATTATAAATGTCGTTTACTATAAAAATGGCATCAAAAATCATAGTAAGCATGATGACAGCAAGAAAAACAACATCAAGTTTATCATAACGAGTGAAAACTTTTCTGAAACGATTTAATCTCAGAAAATAGAGTTCAATCTCATTGTGACGTTTGTATATTTCCTTGTCATACACCCATAAGGTCTTACGATTTTTCTTCGGAAGTACAACAGGAATAAACCCATTTTTTGAAAATAAAACATAAGTTTTGTCATCCTCGTATGCCCTGTTCATGAGAAGATAATGTTTATCATTAAAACAAATAGTTTCAATAAGCTTTCTGCCTTCGGGAGCATCATAATTATTTCCTGATGACAGGTGAAAAACAAACTTATACGATCAGAAGCACAGCAAAGATGTATCTTCGTTGTTAGCCCCATTTTGAATGTTCGATACTTTGAACTCCGCTTGATTTGCGAGCTCCTGCTGCATCAGGGTGAACCTTTATACTTGTGCTGTCTATGCAAGGTACATCGGTTCTCACATAAACGATATTCATTTCCTACATTTTTTCAAAAATTTTTTGGATAGTTCCATTCATTGACCATCTGTTGAATCACACATATATTGCGTACCATTTACCGTAATTTTTGGCAATGCCCTCCATTTGCAGCCATTTTCTAGCATGTATAATAAAGCACAAAGAAATTGATAATTCGATATCTCAGCAGGCTTTCGTGCTATAGGCATTAAATGCTCTATTTTTCCATATTGTTTTTTTGTTAGTTTCATTACTTTATTTTATCTTATCTTATTTTCCTGCTTTTGTAAAGGTTTATGTGAACACTCTCCTAAGACAGTTAATCATATTAAACATAAAGATATTAAGTGCATGTGTGCAACTAAAATAAGCGTAAGAAAAAACTTACTGTTGTGAGATATGATTATTCCAAGGTGCAAGCAAAGGTTAATGAATTGATGGAAATTAATAAAAAACATAATTAAGAACAGCAGATGCTCATTTTTTATGATATGAGTATCTGCTAAATTTATTTTTCTTATTGCTTGACATAATGTTTGTGATATGGTAAAATAAAAGAGATGAAATCAAAAATTAGCGATTGAATTATAAAAAATGCACAATATACGCAGATAAAAGTGTTTTTTAGGAAGATAAAAAAACAGCCAATTACTATATTGATAAAATTGATATGATCGAGCAGATTGCAACAAGAAATTCAGAGGTTACGCTGTTTGCAATGCTTTGCACATTTAGAGAATCACTTAATATTGGTAAATTACGATACATTATATATGAGAGGTACAGCAAAGCAATTTTTGGCGAATTGTTAATATATGAAAAAATTGTGTCGACCTGATAAATCAATATTCTATAAAAATTGCTTTATATTGTTGATATTGCAATTGAAATATGCTATTATTACATTATATACTTGTGCTTTTGTATAAAGAAACTTTTAATAATTGAGAGATATTTGTTAAATTTATGGATTATTTAGTAGTATGTAATGTTATAGTTGTAATGCTTGGAGGCTTCGAGTCTTGTTTTTACGGACTATTGACTCACGAACAGATTTTCTTATAAAGGTTGTTAAAATTATCTTCATAATAAAACAATATCTTTATAACAAAACAATTATGTTTGTCCTTTATGACATCAGTTTTGACATATAACATAAGAATATTTTTTGAATAAATTTTGATATTGTTTAGTTCACAATATGTCTTGCAATTGTAATCATAGTTTAAATAAATCGTAATGCACTTCTAACTATTTCACAGCATATCTGCACATAGAATATAGTCCTTGGAGAGGGACTTTAAACACTACTACTTTTATAATAAAAGAAAAGAAATGTTAAGTATGAAAAATTTAATCAGAGAATCACTGAATACGATTGAAAATGTTTGTAAAAAATATGATTTACGCACATTATCAGATAAAATATCCCAATTGCAAATAGAATTAGATGAATTCGTTTTAAAAATATTATTTGTAGGAAGCTTTAGTGCCGGAAAAAGTGCTTTGATTAATACTATAATTCAAAGGGAACTGCTTGAAGAAAATCAACGTCCGGAAACAGCAATTGCTAGTGAGTTACTTTTTGATGAAAATGAATATATTGATGCTTTTCTAGAAACAGGAGGTCATAATACATATTCTATTGAAGATGCAAAGAAAATTAATTTGAAAGATTACAGTCATTTAGTCTGGCATCTTAACTGCCCTATATTGAAAGAATTGGACGGAACTGTTTTGGTAGATATGCCGGGTTTTAATTCGGGTATTAATGAACATAATAAAGCAATTTTACAGTATATTGGAAATGGAAATGCTTATATTTTGGTTGTTGATTGTGAAGACGGGGGTATTAAACAAAGTGAAATTTCTTTTATCAATGAAATTAAAAGCTATAACAATAATTTTGCAATAGTTATTACGAAAGCCGATTTAAAAATGCCTAAAGATGTCGAAAAGATTAAATCATGTATTATTGCTGATGCAGAAATGTTGTTTATTGACCCTGTTTCGGTTGAGACCGTTTCCAGAGAGTTTGGAGATACTCCTCAAAAAATGAAAGATCTTATTAACAGTTTTGATAAAGATACTGTTTTATTAAATCAATTTCAGCCGGTGATTGCTGAAAACGGTATTAAATGTATACAATCTTTGGAAACATACAAGAAAGGTCTTAGTCTTGATGTTTCGGAGTTTGATAATAGAATTAAACAGCATGAAAAAGAAAAAAGGCAGCTTGCCGACAAACTGCAAAAAGAACAGAATAAACTAGAAAGTGATTTTCGCAATCATGTGACGCCGTCCATTTTAGCGGATGTTCAAAATGCTTTGTACCGGAATATTTATCCTCTTGTAAATGCAATGAAATCCGGAGGAAGTAATTTTTCTATGACTGTCAATAATATCCTTCGTCCGATTTTAGTAAACTCTACCCAAAAATATGTTGATCATAGTTTTGAACAATTTATTCAGCAAATAGATCTTGGTCAAAAAGATTGGGACTCAACCATAGAAAATACAATATCCGATAATATAGATAAGCTTCATAGGGCTTCAGGACCATTGTCTGTTATAGCACAAAATAGTGGTAAATTTAATGGTCTTTATAAAACAATAACCACGGTATTATCTGTAACAACTACTATAGTTGCACCATGGCTGGAATTACTTATCATTTTTCTTCCGGATATTTTTAAATTATTTTCTAAAGGGACACAAGATAATGCTATGCGTAAAAAATTGACAGATGAAATGATTCCTCAAATCGTTTCTCAGTTAAGACCTGAAATAGAAAATTCATTACTTGAAATGAAGGAGAAAATGGTAGAACAGGTGAATGAGCAATTTGCCGAACTGATCGATAGTGAAGTACAAGCTCTTGAAACGGCAAAAAGAGAAAAAGCTGAAATTTCTGCAAAAAATGCGGATAGGCTTCGTGAAGTTGAAAACGATATTCAAGAAATAAAAAATGCAATTAATTCTATTGCATAAGGAAAGGATACAATAATTATATGGAAAGTACAGTTTTAAAGGAAAAACTTGAAAAAATCAGCAATATGATGAATGATGGAAAAGATATGGTTGCAGATGAACTAATCTTACAGTTTCAGTCTTCTGTTAATGATGTAATTTCGCAAATTGATAGTATTATGCAGGAGGGTAGAAAACTCCGTCTTGGCATTGTAGGTGAGGTTAAGGCAGGAAAATCGTCATTTTTAAATGCTTTACTTTTTGAGGGCGAAGATATTTTGCCGAAAGCTCCTACTCCGATGACAGCAGCATTGACAAAAATCAGTTACAGCGAAAAGCCTTTTGCAAAAATCGTTTTTTATAATGAAAATGACTGGAATGCCGTTATTGCAAATGCTGATAAGTATAATGAAGAACTAAATAAGATGTATCAAAATTATAAATCTGAACTTGAAAAAAGACATAAAGAACAAATCATTCAACGACCCACAAAAACAAAAACTTTAGAGGAATTTGAAAAGGAAAATAAAGACAGAATACCTCTGCAATTTCGTTCTTGCAAGGAATTGAAAGATATGGCAGTAAAAAATCAACTTAATGTATCAGACATTTTGGGCAAAGAAGAGATTATTGAGGGAAGTGTATATGATAAAAACGGCTATATATCAAGTTTGAATGAGTATGTGGGATCGGAAGGAAAATATACTCCACTTGTCAAATATACTGAAATAAGTTTTGCCAATAAAATGCTTGAGGGAATTGAAGTTATAGATACTCCGGGGCTGAATGATCCGATTTTATCAAGAAGCAGAGTGACAAAGCGGTTTTTGATAGAATGTGACGCTGTATTTCTTTTGGGTTACTGCGGACAGTTTTTGGGTGAGGAAGATATGGAATTTATTTTGACATCTTTGCCGAATGAAGGTATCAAAAAAGCTTTACTGATCGGAAGCAAACTTGATTCTGCTATCTTACAGTATCCTCTAATAAAATCTAATCCGAGTTTCAAAAGAGCTTATCTTGGAACTATTAAAAACTGTAAGGAACAAGCGAAAGATAATATTTACAAATGCTCTACAAATATTTATAATGAAAAATTGATCGAACAAATAAAAAGTTCTCTTCCGCCTATTTGCATTTCATCTGTTGCTTATTCTGCTTCTTTACAGATGAAGAACGGTCAAAAGTTAGGAGAAACGGAAAAATGGATGGTAGATCGTTTTAAAAAACAATTTCCGGATTTTACATCAGATGTTGATACTTTGTATGGTTTGTCCGGAATATCAGATGTAAGAAGTCAATTTGAAAGTATAAAACGTGATAAAGAAAAAATTATCAAGGAAAGAATAACGGATTTGCTTTATAATCAAAAAGCAAGGTTCCTACATCAGGTTGACGATATTTATAGTCAAACAAAACATAATTTGGATGATATTAAAAACGGTGACTGTGAGGGGCTTGCTAAAAAATTGGAGGATATGAAAGAAAGATTGGATTCTGTTAGTATCACAGTAAGAAATCGCTTTGAAAATGCTGCCATAAGTTCACGCAGAAAAATCGAAGAATTGGCAATAGAATTAATGAAGGAAATGCGAAATCATCAATCTTTCGAGGTTGCAACTTCATCAAAAACAAAACACCATACAGATACAAGCGGTTGTTTATGGTGGAAGAAAACGGAACATTGGGAAGAAGTAATCGTGACAAACAGTGCTAACGTTAGTGATGCTGAGAATAATATAAGAAATTATTGTAGTAATTGTCTTGAAATGGTGAACTCTGACTTTGTTAATCTTCTTCAAATTGACAAGCTTAAAGAGCAGATAAAGGGAGATATAATAGGAGCATTCGAGTTTTCAGACAGGCATTTTGACGAAAATAAAATATTAGTTCCTCTTGAAACAGCATTGAACAGAATTACGCTTCCTGAGATGAACATAGATAAAACAAAGTATGAATCTATGCTTGATGGAAAATTGGCAGGAATTGTATCAAACGGAATGGTTAAAAATGACGACATTCCTGTTTTAAAACGTTCTCAGGATCAAGTGATTGCAGCAATGTCTGAGGATATTGTTGCGGAAGTAAAGAAACAGGGTAAAAAAATTGACAGTTTATTACAGTCGCAGGGTTCGGTATTTATAGATAATATTGTACAGCAGTTAACCGAAAATCAACAAAAAATGGAGAAAATGCTTCAAAATAAGAGAGAAAGTATTTCTAAAATGGAAGGATTTATGCAAAAATTAAGTGATTCTAAAAAAATGCTGAGGGAGGTATAACTTGTGGCATTATTTGAGGATGACCTGGAAGAAGAACAGGAAGAACAAGAGGAAAATTGTTATCTTAACGATCCTTATAAGGGCATCAGTCTGATAAAAAGGCTACTTTTTAAAAGCGATCAAAAAGACAAGTCAAATAAATTTGAAACTATTATTTTCAGAGAAATTTTTCCCATTTTGGCAGAACTGGAATGGGAAAATGAACTTGAGATTTATCATAAACTATCAAAAATCAATGATAAGTTGAAAGAACAAAATAGAATAAATATTATTGAAGGCAAAAAAGTTTTAGGAGTGGGCGGAAAATTCAGTGCCGGGAAATCTTCTTTTATTAATTCTATTACATCAGTGAATCTTCCTGAAGGACAAAGACCTACTACTTCGATTGCAACTTATATAGTTGGGACAGGCTATAAGCAAAATATAGCTGTTTCTACCAATAATAATATTATTTATATTGACGATGAAGCTGTTGAAGCATTGACTCATAAGTTTTATGAAAAGTATAAAATCGGATTTTCGATGTTAGTTAAAAATCTTGTTATTTGTACTGCTGATTTTACTTATCCGAATATTGCTATTTTAGATACTCCGGGATACAGTAAAGCTGATGATGATAAGAAAAATGCGTTTTCAGATGCTTCAATGGCTAAAGAACAACTGAAAGCAGTTGACTATCTGATATGGCTGGTGGACTCGGTACAGGGAGTAATTACCGAGAAAGATATAGAATTTATTTCATCTTTAAATATGTCTACTAAAATCTTGTTTGTATTTACAAAGGCAGATCTTGAGCCACCTGAAAACCTTGATAAAAAACTCGAAAAGGCAAAGGAAATTCTTGATAGCAGTCTTAGTGATAAGGTATATAGTATTATTGCTTATGATTCCTTTGAAGGAAAAACGGTAAAAGGAGAGGGAGT